>JAILIX010000110.1 GCA_024695065.1 Fretibacterium sp.
TTCCGGCCAGATATGGACATGGATTCCATTGGCGGCGAACACACCGGCGGCAATCTTTGCGAAAACATCGGACTTAATCCGGCTGTCATAGCCGATGACAACGGAAGGGGACGAGGCAGCGGATAAGAGGTAATTTGCCAGACCCTGACTCGCCTTTGCAACCACATGGACGTTCATCCGGTTTGTCCCTGCCCCGATAATGCCACGAAGTCCGCCGGTGCCAAACGTTAAGCTGCGGTAGAAGGCGTCCTCTGCCGCTTTATCATCCATGTTGTTCAGTTCTGCAAGCAAATCAGGCTCGCGCACATTTTTAAGCCATCTCTGGTGCTCCGCTTTATAGCTCATTTGCCTTTCTCCCTTTGCCCCTGACTTTCTGTCATTCTTCAGACCTCTATGTTCACGTTTTGCGGTTTTCCACGGTCAAGAATCAAATGCAGCGGGGCTCATTTCAGCCCCGTACCGCTCATTGCCGCAAATTCAACTTCTGCGGCAGACCTCAAAAGGTCAAACACCGGAGAGGCGCTGAGCAACAGAACGCCTCAGCGCCGGGCAATTTTACATCGCTCCATCCTTCTTAAAAACAGCCCTGACCGTCTTCAGCAGAATGCGGATATCCAGCCCCACACTCCAATGGTTGATATACTCCGTGTCCAGCCTCACCACTTCTTCAAAGTCCGTGATCTTACTTCTGCCGCTCACCTGCCACATGCCGGTGAGTCCAGGCTTGGTGGCAAGCCGCGCTCTGTGGTGATACTTATACTTTTCCCACTCATCCACGGTAGGGGGCCTGGTCCCCACAAGGCTCATCTGGCCCCGGAGGATGTTGAAAAACTGGGGCCACTCATCCCAGCTCCCGGAGCGGATCTTCTCGCCAATCCCTGTGACCTGCCTGCCATCCACAATCTTGTTGCCTATAATCCGCGGATCCCAGTCCAGCTTGAACATCATGCCGCCGGCCACACGGTTCTTCTCCATCAGTTCTTTTTTTCGCTCTTCAGCATCCAGATACATGCTTCGTACCTTATACATTTGAAAGCGCTTTCCGTTTTGCCCAATGCGGGTCTGCCGGAAAAGGACCGGCCCGGGGCTCTCTCTCCTGATCTTCGGCCCCACCACGGCAATGACCACAAGGGCTATCACGCTTCCCACAATTCCGCCCAGAATATCGATTGTGCGCTTGATGGCGAGCTGCAGAGGGGTAGCGTAGTTGGCGGCAGTGGTCAGGACGTTGTATCCCCCCACCTTTTCAATAAAACTCCTCTCGCCTATGTGGGAGAACGGCAGGCGGATATGCACCGGGACCGCCATCTGGCGGCAGGCTTCTATCAGGTCGGCCACTGTAGTCTCTCCCTTTTCTTCAACCTGCCCCTCAGGTTCCGCGTCTGCCTTATATTCCTTCCTGGAGAAATCCTTGTATGAGTCATAAATAAAACCCTCAATGTTGTCATAGAACTGGGAACGTTGAACCTCAATATCCGTTATCTGAGCCGGATACACAAACACCTCATCCACCCATTCCCGACAGATGTAGTCTGCGGCTGTCCCCAGACCGGCCACCACTGGAATCCCCTTTATTGTCTCCCCCGTGCCGTCCCGGTTAATCAGCACAAGCCCTGTGTATTCCACGTCATCGGTGGCGCTGAGCCTCTCCAGAATTTTCGGCACCTGCGGCTCATCGGCAACAAGAATCATGGCGGCTTTCCTGCTGTTCCGCCCGATTTTCCTCACCATCGGTTTCCATGCCTGACGGATGAGATAGCCTATAAGGATATGGAAAAAGGTGGTGAGATAAATGGTAATCCGGCTATACGCGTCTCCGCTCTGCATGGAGAACATATAGAGCGCAATCACCAGCAGAACCAGAAGTGAGTGCTTCACCGTCTGAGCCGCCTCAAGGTAAAGGCCGCGCTTCATGACGTTATGCATGGTGTTGAAGAGAACGGAAATAAAAATGTCCACCACCACGAGCAGAACAGCAAGGCTTCTGTAAAGGGGCGACGTATACGGCAAAAAACTGCTGTGCTGCCCGATCATGTAGGCGAGGACAAAGGCCAGCTGCAGAGCAAAAACATCCAACAGAATAAAATCCCAATGCTTCAGCCATCCCTGATTGTTGCGTTTATACACAATCTTCCCCCCCACGCGGCTTTCGTCCCGATGGAGTCTCCGCCATCTTTAATTTTCTATAAAAAATCGAGCAGTCATTAATCCCGACACTCTGTCCGGTATCCAGTTTTAAGGCTCAGGTATGAATCTGCACCCTGAGGAGGCACCCCCGGCAGTCTTTCATCGCCCCCATACCCCGCCTTACGCGGGAACGCTGTTTTTTGCCTTCCACTCATCCTTCATGGAGTGGATAGAACTTGCAAAGAACGCCCAGCCGCAGCCCAGCAGGAATCCCAGCAGGGTGCCAATAATGCAGATTAAAGCCCGGCTGGGCTTGTACTTATAATCCGGCGGCGTGGCCGTGTCCACAATCTGCACGGTGGAAAAGTCCTTGGCCTCGTCCAGCTTCGCGGCCTCAAACTGCTTCAGCATCACATCGTACGTGGCGCTGGCATACCTCAGCTCCCTGGCATACCGCCCGTACTCCAGGCTGGTCTCCGGGGCCTCCCCCATCGTTGAAAGGACCTCCCCTGCCCTCTGTTTCTGCTGCTCCTCCAGCTGCTTCAGCTCACGGTTCATCGCCGCCAGCTGGGACCGGGCAACCTTCAGCTGGGGATTGTCCTGCTTTGCGTAGGTCTGCAGGCTGGAGATCTGCACTTTCTTCGCCGCGATCTGGTCCCGCAGCTGGGTGATGGAGTCCAGAAGCGCCTGCATCTGGGGCCCCAGGACGACCACGCCGCTCTCCTTCTGGTAGCGCAACATCGCATCCTCCGCGTCGCTGAGGACCTGCTGGGCCTGTTTCAGCTGCGCCTCAAAGAAAAGCCGCCGCTGCCCCGCCTCCGTCAGGGAGAGCCCCTGAAGCTTTTTCTGCAGCTCCTCCACAAAGGCGTTGGCCAGATCCGCCGCCCGGACGGGATCCTCATCCAGCGCCGCCACGGTGACAATTCCGCTCTCGGCGTCCTCCTCTGCCTCCAAAATGCTCTTCACCACTGTTTTCCGCATGGCAAGCCGAAATTCCTCTTCGTACAGCTCCATCAGGTTGAAGCGGTCGATGATGGCGTCCACCACGGTGTTGCTCTTCAAAATGCCAATCATCATCTGCCCCCCGGTCGCCGTGGTGGGGAGCCCCGCCAGGTCCGCCAGGCCG
>JAILIX010000056.1 GCA_024695065.1 Fretibacterium sp.
ACCATGGCAAGACGCTCCAGCCCCATGCCCGTGTCGATGTTCTTGTGGGGCAGGAGGGGCAGGCTGCCGTCCTTCTGGCGGTCGAACTGGGTGAAGACGAGGTTCCATATCTCAAGATAGCGGTCGCAGTCGCAGCCGACGCCGCAGCCGGGCTTGCCGCAGCCGTACTTCTCTCCCCTGTCATAATAAATCTCCGAGCAGGGGCCGCAGGGCCCGGTGTCGCCCATGAACCAGTAGTTCTCATCCTGGCTGCAGCGCAGAATGCGGTTTTCCGGCAGGCCGGCCTTCCGCCATGCCTCAAAGGCCTCATCGTCATCCAGATAAATGGTGGCCCACAGCCGCTCAGGCGCCAGCCCCACGCGCTCCGTCAGGAACTCCCAGGCCCAGGAGATGGCCTCCTTCTTGAAGTAGCTGCCCCAGGTGAAGTTCCCCAGCATTTCAAAGAAAGTGTGGTGCCGCGCTGTGCGCCCCACGTTCTCGATGTCGTTGGTGCGAACGCACTTCTGGCTGGTGGCAATCCGGGGATGCTCCGGCTCGCGGATGCCCAGATAGTAGGGCTTTAAGGGCACCATCCCGGCAATGGTGAACAACAGAGAGGGATCGTCGGGGACAAGGGAGAAGCTGGGGAGCCGATGACTGCCCTTCTCCTCCCAGAAACTCAGGAAAAGTTCGCGCAGTTCACGTCCGGATCTCTGCTGCATTATTCCGACTCCTTTTTTGCGGTCAGCTTATCCATAAACGGCTTGAGCAAATCCATGGGGACGGGGAAGAACGTCGTGGTGTTGCGGTCCCCGGATATCTCGCGAATCGTCTGGAGGTAGCGGAGCTGAAGCGTGACGGGAGAGGTCTCCATCTGGCGCGCGGCCTCGGAGAGCTTGGTGGCGGCCTGAAGCTCGCCCTCAGCGGAGATAATCTTGGCGCGGCGCTCACGCTCGGCCTCGGCCTGACGGGCCATGGCGCGCTTCATCTCCTCCGGCAGCTCAAGCTCCTTCACCTCCACGGCGCTGACCTTGATGCCCCACGGGTCCGTGCGCTCGTCGATAATCTTCTGAAGCTCCTGATTGATCTTCTCGCGGGAGGACAGCACTTCGTCCAGCTCCACGGAGCCGACCACGGAGCGCAGTGTCGTCTGGGCAAGCTGGCTGGTGGCGATGACGTAGTTCTCCACCTCAACAACGGACTTGGCGGGCTCCAGCACGCGGAAGTACACGACGGCATTGACCTTGATGGCGACGTTGTCCTTCGTGATGACCTCCTGAACGGGCACGTCCAGCGTCAGGATACGCAGGTCCACCGTCACGGCCCGGTCGATAACGGGGACGATGAATACAATTCCCGGCCCGCGGCTGCCCACCAGACGTCCCAGACGGAACAGCACCAGCCGCCGGTATTCCGGCACAATGCGCACGGCCATGGACAGGATGAACAGCAGGATGAGGCCCGCCACAAACAGGCTGCCAATCTGTGAAAAAATGGAACCGATGTCACTGATGTCAATAATCATAGAGACACACTCCCTCTTAAGGATTACATGCAGGATATTATAATACATCCGCGGGAGCCCCTGAGTGGTGCCCCCGCGTCATGGATTTCCGGCGAACGCCCGGGGAGGGATTGAACGTTCCCCCCGGTTTTTCCCTCAGCGCAGCATGAATTTTTCGCAGGCGGCCTCGTGGTAGGGCGTCGGGACGCCCAGCTCACGGCCCATCTCCACCATCCGCCCGATGAGGTGCCGCAGTTCCGTCTGCTCCACGGGCTTGCCGGAGCTCAAATCGCGGTAGAGAGAGGTGACCTCCTCCGGGGGCATTTTATCAAAGGCTTCGACAACCTGGCCGGCCAGTTCTTCCGGCAGACGGACTCCCCTGGCCGCAGCCACGGCGATCATGCTGTCCACCGCGCCCCGCAGCACCTTTTTATACTCCGGGTCCCTGCGGGCTTTTCCCGCCGGTCCGTCGTAATAACAGCACATTACCCCCATGCTGCATACCCTCACGTACTTGCGCCAGCTTTCCGCAAGGATTTCTTCTGACAGCCGCGCCTCAACGCCGGCCCTGTTCAGGAGGTCCGCAAGCTCTTTCAGGGCGGAGGGGCAACTGCCATCCTTCATTCCCAGAATGACACGGCAGAAACGCGAGGTATGCTCCACGCGCCCGGGCCCCTCCAGATGACTGAAGACGTAGATCACCCCATCCGCCAGCGTGCAGGGAGGCAGAAGCGGCTTCATTATTTCGGAGACGAGCACGCCGTTGAGGAGGGGAACGACAAGGGTATCCGGCCTCAGCATCGGGGCAGCGGCACGGCAGGCTTCCTCCAGGTGATAGCCCTTGCAGGCCAGAATAACAACGTCCATGACGCCCAGGTCCGCCGCGTTGTCCGAGGCAAGCCCTGGACAAGCCGTGAAATTCCCCAGCTGGGATGAATGTACGCTCAGGCCGTTCTGCTGAATGGCTTTCAGATTTTCCCCCCGCGCGAGGAAGTACGTCTCCGGGTGGACCCGTGCCAGCGCGCCGCCCAGAAGTCCCCCGACGCCGCCGATTCCAAACACCGCGATTTTTATTTTGCTGTTCACGTCTGTCACCTCACAGACAAAGGGAGCCGGGGGCTTTTGCCCCGGCCCCCTTTTTTGGTCAAAGCTCCGTTCCTGGCTACAGTTCCCAGCGGGTCTGATCCGTGTGGAGCAGATGGTGGGAACGCTCGCCCAGCGGCGCCCCAAGGTAATCCTTGTAGCAAGCCGTAATGGAGGGGTTCTCGTGGGAGAAGCGGAGATCGGACTTCTTGTCGATGTCCAGCAGAATCCTTCCGCGCTCCTCGCCCATTTCCCGGCCCTCCTGAATGGGCTGCCCGCCGCCGCCTGCACAGCCCGTCGGGCACGCCATCATCTCAACGAAGTCGTAGTGAACCTCGCCGCTGCGGATGGCCTCGCAGAGCTTCCGGATGTTGCCCAGGCCGTGGGCCACCGCGATGTTCAGCGTCTTGCCCGCGATCTCAAAACGCGACTCCTTCCATTTTCCCTTGTAGCTCCGCACATCCTGGAAGGCGTCGGGGTCAGGATTCCTGCCCGTGACAAGGAAGTACGCGCTGCGGAGCGCCGCCTCCATGACGCCGCCGGTCGTGCCGAAGATGTGGCCCGCGCCGGTGGCGGTCCCCAGCGGCTGGTCGAATTCCTCTTCCTCAAGGGACTTTAAGTCAATGTGCTCCGAGCGGATGAGCCGGTCCAGTTCCCGAACGGTCAGGACCACGTCCACGTCCTGCGTGCCGCTGCTGTTCATGACGGACACGCCGGCCTCGTACTTCTTCGCCGTGCAGGGCATGAAGGAGACGAAGTACAGGCGGCTGGGATCCACATTCAGAATCTCGGCATACCAGGACTTCAGGATGGCGCCAAACATCTGCTGCGGGGACTTGGCGGAGGACAGGAGCGGCACCAGCTCCGGGAACTCCATCTTGACGAAGCGCACCCACCCGGGGCAGCAGGACGTGAACATCGGGAACTTCTCCTTGTCCGCGTGCTTCAGTTTCTCAATGAACTCGCTGCCCTCCTCCATGATGGTGAGGTCGGCGGAGAAATCTGTGTCAAACACGTAGTTAAAACCAATCTGACGCAGTGCCGCGGCAAGTTTTTTAGCCGTGGCTTCCTCGTGGGTCAGGCCCAGCAGCTCGCCCCATGACGTGCGGACAGCCGGGGCGATGGAGGCCACCACGATCTTGTCCCTGTCTGCCAGGGCGCGCATGACCTTCGCCGTGTCGTCGCGCTCGCGAAGCGCTCCCACGGGACAGTGGGTGATGCACTGGCCGCAGACGGTGCAGTCCGCCTCCCTGATGGTCTTGTTGCCGGCGCAGTCAACCGTCGTGCGGGAACCCGTCCTGGAGATATCCCACACGTGCATTCCCTGCACCTTATCGCAAATCTGTATGCAGCGCATACATTTGATGCATTTCTGCGCGTCGCGGATGAGCGGGAAATTCATGTCCCATCTGAACGGCGGCAGGTCCTCGTGATAGGGGAAGTCCAGAACGCCCAGGTCGTTGGCGATGGTCTGAAGTTCGCAGTTGCCGCTCCGCACGCACTCGGCGCAGCGGGCGTTGTGCTGGGACAGGAGCAGTTCGATGTTGATGCGGCGGGCCTGGCGGACCTTGGGGGAGTTGGTGTGGATAACCATTCCCTCCTCCACCATGTTGTTGCAGGAGGGCACCAGCTTTTCCAGCCCGTCAATCTCCACAACACAGACTCGGCACGCGCCAATCTCGTTAATCCCCTTCAGGTAGCACAGGTGCGGGATGTCAATATGCCCCTGTCTGGCCGCGTCCAGAATAGTGGTCCCCTCAGGGACCTGAAGCGCCTTATCATTGATTGTGACGTTTACCATTTCAGCTCACGGCCTCCTTTAAACACGCCAAGCCCATAGTGGTCGCAGCGCAGGCAGCGGTGAGACTCCTGCATGGCCTCTTCATGGCTCATCCCGCACTCGCACTTCTTAAAGTCATTGACACGCTCCTCAACAGGGCGCTCGCGCATATTCACGCGGCCACAGGGTGTTCCGTCATAGGGGACAGGATCGGGAACCGACACCGGCATCTCGATGGGATGGTGGAACCCAAGGTACTCGTCAATGTTGGCAGCGGCCACCTTGCCGGCAGCGATGGCCCGGATGACCGTCGCGGGACCCGACACACAGTCCCCGCCCGCAAAGATGCCCGGCATCCCGGCCACTTCCTGGCTGTCCATGGACTCGATCGTTCCGGCCTGCACAGCCACTCCCTGCTTCTCAAAGTTGCGGGACTCAATCCCCTGCCCCACAGCCACGATAATCATGTCGCAGGGCAGACGCCTTGGCTCCACGCTGGCCGGTACGGGAGCGGGACGGCCCCCCTTGATGTTGCCGATCATCTGCTGCTGTATCCAGAGAGCCTGAGCCCTGCCCGCCTCATTGACCTCCACGGTCAGCGGGGTGGCCAGTTCAAGGATCTCGCAGCCCTCCATCTCTGTGGCCTCCACCTCCTCCGGCAGGGCCGTCATGTCTGCCTTGCGCCGGCGGTACGCCAGGGTGACGTGGGCTTTCAGACGAAGGGCGGAACGGGCGCAGTCCATAGCCACGTTGCCGCCGCCGACGACGATCACGTTCTTGCCCGCCAGGTCGGGGTACTCGTCGTCCCCGATGCTGCGAAGGATCTCGACCGCCGACACCACGCCCTCAGCCTGTTCGCCCTCAATCCTCAGGGATTTGTCCGTGTGGGCTCCGATGGCAATATACACAGCGTCGAAGTCGTTTCTGAGCTTCGCCAGCGGATAGCTGTCGCCTCCGGCGGGCGTCTCCAGATGGACTTTGATGTCGCCCGCCGTGAGGAGCGTCTTTATCTCCGCGTCAAGAGCCTCGCGGGGCAGACGATAGGCCGGGATGCCGTAGCGCAGCATTCCGCCCAGGTGCTTGCGCTGCTCAAAGATCTCCACGCTGTGCCCCATAAGGGCCAGGTAGTAGGCGGCGGTGATGCCGCTGGGGCCTCCCCCGATGACAGCAACGCGCTTGCCCGTCCTGGGCGCGGGCTTTTCGCCTTTCTCCTCGCGGAAGACAGGGACCTCCCCCGCGTGTTCCACGGCGTAGAGCTTCATGCCGCGGATATTGACCGAGTCATCGATCATATTCCTCCGGCAGCGGCGCTCGCAGGGATGCTCGCAGACCATGGCGCACACCACCGGGAACGGGTTGTCCTTGCGGATGAGGCGCACGGCGTCAGCGTAGCGCTCCGCCCCGACCAAAGCGATGTAGCCGGGGATATCCACGTGGGCAGGACACAGGGACACGCAGGGCACGGGCTGGGACAGCCCAAAGGTGCAGCGGCCCTTGGTGACATGCTCAATATAATCATCGCGGAAGCCGCGCACGCCCTTGAGGACCATGTTGGCGGCCTCAAGGCCGATGGCGCAGTCCGCAGAATAGTAGATGGACTCCGCTGTCCGCTCAATCACGTCAATGGTTTCCAGCGTGCCCTTGCCGTCAAGGATATCCTCGATAAGGCGCGCCATCTGCGGAAGCCCGACACGGCACGGAACACATTTCCCACAGGTCTGAGCGGCGCACAGCTTCAGGAAACTGCTGGCCAGGTCCAGCGGGCAAAGCCCCGGGGGGCTCGCGATGATGCGGCGCTCGAGATCCTTGTACAGAGACTCGACCGTTGCCTCGGCCTGGTTGTTGGTGATGATGCTGAGACGACTCAAAAAAATCACTCCCTCGTTTGGGGATTTCTCCCCGATTAGACTGTTTCCCCTCCACACAGTAAACAAACAGCAAAAACAAGGCATCGCCGCAGCATTGCTCCATATCAATTAAAAAGGGTTATAATGGGAACAATGGTGAAGCTGCTCATTGGGCCTCGCCAATTGTATTATACACTATAGCAGACATTATCAAAGCATTATTTCAGGCGGAGGAGGGATGCGGGTGCAGGTCAGCAGAAATGAGGGATGGGACGCTTCGTCCCGGCGGTTCGCATCTTTCTCTGAGTTTCTGAAGCACGCCGGGGAGGAGGACCGTCAGTGTCTGCTGGCCGAACAGGGCTGGGAACGCCGCTTTGCAGCCGCGGCCTGCGGCATGGCCAACATCGCGGGAGGATGGATTGTCCTTGGCGCAGAGGAAACGGAGAGGGAGCAGATTCCCGCTCTGAGCGAGTCTTTTTTCCTCCCCGGGCTCGACGTCCCCGAGCGTGTCCAGGCCAGTGTTGAGAAACTGCTGTCTGAGGCGTGCAGCACTCCCCTGAGGGGCTGGACCCAATTTCTGTCCGCGGAGCGTCTTCTGCTCGTCCGTGTGGAGCCCTCCCTGTGGCATCACCGGCCTGTCTGCGTCCGCCGAAACCACCTTCCGGATTACGTCCGGGGGAGCTACCGCCGGATAGAAGGCGTGGATGTGGCCTCCGGGCAGAGGACGCGCTTTCTTCTGGGGATGGACTCGCTGGAGCGTCTGCGCGACGACCTCCCCGTCCCCGGTCTGAGGCCGCAGGATCTGGACGCGGAGAGCCTCGCGGTTTTTCGGGAAAAGCTGGTCTCCATCCGGCCGCAGTGGGCCGGGCTTGCCCCGGAGACGCTGTTGTCCCGGGCGCGGGTAATCTCAGGGAACGGCTGTCAGGTGACGGAAGCGGGGAGGCTGCTTCTGGGCAGGAAGGCCGTAAACATCCATGTGGCCCTTCAGGGCGGAGGGGGGCTGGACCTTTCCAACCTCTGGCGGGCCTGCGCACTGCTGCCGCGCCTGGTCCGGAGTCTTTCTCCGGAGTGCAGGACAGCTTTCCGCGAGGCCTTCTTCAATATGCTTCTCCACGCTGACTACAGCGCAGGGGGCCTGAAGGTGGAACTTTCGGAGACTCCAGGCGGGCAGATCGAGGCCCATATGGAGAACTTCGGGCTGGTGAGGGAGGCCATGGGCATTCCCCTGTGCCGGAACTTTCGCCTGATGCAGATTTTTCAGCTTCTGGGAATAGCACGGGGCGAAGGGACAGGCCTGAAACTGATTCATAGGTACGCGCCTCTCTTTCATCTGGAACAGGACAGCCTGGAACTCCGCACGATGGCAGTTCTGCCGCTGGAACCTCTGGAGGGCATCGAGTCCATGCCCACACGCCGGTATCCCGAAACGCCGCTCCTGCTGGCGGCAGCACCGCTCTTTCCCCCGGAGCCGGAGCCGACACCTGTGACGGAGCCCGTCATGTCTTCGGAACAGGAACCGGAGCCAGAGCCGGAGATAATTCCGGAGACGGCGCACCTGCCGGAACCGGAGATTCCTTCGGTGCCGGTGCCAGAGCCTGTACCGGAACCCGTCATGCCTGCGGTGCCGGAGCCAGAGCCAGAGATAATCCCGGAGACGGCACCCCTGCCGGAACCGGAGATTCCCTCGGTGCCGGTGCCGGAGCTCGTACCGGAACCCGTCATGCCTTCGGAGCTGGAGCCGGAGATAATTCCAGAGCCGGCGCCCGTACCGGAACCGGAGATTCCTTCGGTGCCGGTGTCTGCGCCCGTACCGGAACCCGTCATACCTTCGGAGCCTGAACCAGAGCCGGAGATTCCTTCGGTGCCGGTGCCGGAGCCTGTACCGGAACCCGTCATACCTTCGGAGCCTGAGCCAGAGCCAGAGCCGGAGATAATTCCGGAGACGGC
>JAILIX010000081.1 GCA_024695065.1 Fretibacterium sp.
GGAGTGAAGTTCCCCGTCGCTCTGCGCGCCTATTTCACCTATGTCGTCCCGGTCATTATGCTGGTCATTCTGGTGGCGGGCTACTGGCAGATCTTCGCAAAATAAACATCCGCCCGTTTGAGGAAAGTTTCAGGGCGCCGCAGAAACGGCGCCCTTTATTTATTTCGTCAGGCTGCTGTACAGCCATTATAATCATGCCGGGCATCTTCACCGGCGCGGCCTGTGTGTCCTGTGTTTCATTCCCCCGCGCCGCGTTCACTGTCCTCAGGACATGAGCCTCCGCACAGACAGAGATGCCAGCGCCGCCCGCCGCTGTCATCTCCGCCCTGTCCCTTTTTTCTTAAATCCAAAAGGGAGAGAAGGTCTCCTCCTCCCCCACTTTCTTCCCTGTAAATTTTTTCCGTTATGCTTTGACGTCCAGCCTTTTGCTCAGGACACTGTGAATCTGCTCCACGAGCTTCACAATGTCGTCAGCAGGAATCTTCCGGACAATGCTGCCGTCATCCGTATTGACAACCTGAACCTGTACGATGTCTGCCTCATCGATGACCTCGTACTCCAGATGACGGCGCGGATTCAAAAGGTCTACCACCTCCAGAGTCTTATCCAGAACGTCCTTCAGTTCCTCACGGCTTAAGGAATTTTCCTTATTTTCCGCTTCCGGCTCCGTCCTGGTCAGGGATATCGAATCCAGCTTAGGTTTTCCCAACCCCAACTCGATCTTTTTAAGCTGATCCTCGTGGGTTTTCTGCTTCTGAGGCATCGCCTCCGGCGAAAATACCGGCCCCAGCTTCATTTCCCTCACCTGCTTCCATGCTTGTTATGCGGCTTTCCAGCCTTCTGACGCGGAAGGCCGCAGAGATTCCATTGCTCTTTTTTATTATATATTATAAATGTATTTTCAGTTCACTGAAAACGAAAAACTTTCCCTTCCATTCCGCCTGCGCAGAGGACTCTCCCTGACAGCACGGGACAAACCTCTGAAAGAGGTCCCCAAGCTCAGCGGACAGATACAGGCCCGCCTGTTCCGGGGCTCCCCTGAGAAATTCCTGTTGATTTTATCGGGGTTCGGATGCAGAAACTTTAAACCCGGCAGCCCTTCCACAGAGACAGCCAAGGTGTTCCCCCAATGAAATCTGAATTTTTTTAAAAATATCTGCTTTTTATACTTGTTATATAATAAATCTCAAGCATCAGTGAGGGAGAGGGCTTACCTCTGAAAATTCATGTTCCGCAAAGTTAAGAGAAGGTGGGGTAATCATGTCATTTGAAACAGTCAATGGCGCACTGCAACTTTCCTTTACCATGGTGGCAACAGCCGCGCTGGCCGCGGTGCTGCTGCTCATCGGCTTCTGGATCAAGGGGAAATCGGGAGTTCTGACAAAGTACTGCATTCCGGCGCCCGTTATCGGCGGCTTTCTGTTCATGTTTGTCACCTTCGCGGGGCACCAGACAGGGGCCTTCGCGTTTAAATTCACCACAACCCTGCAGAGCCCCTTCATGGACGCCTTCTTCACAACGGTGGGGCTCGGCGCATCCATCGCCCTGCTGAGGAAGGGCGGGCTGCTGCTGGTCATCTACTGGCTGTGCGCCGGGGTCGTCTCCATCATCCAGAACTTCATCAGCGTGGGTCTGGCCTCCGTCACAGGGCTGGAGTATCCCTACGCGCTGCTGGCCGGCGCCATTTCCATGATCGGCGGCCACGGTGCGGCCGGGGCCTATGGCAAGACGTTTGTTGAGATGGGTTATCCCGCCGGTGTGACCGTCGGGGCGGCCGCGGCCACCTTCGGACTGATTTTCGCCGTGCTGGTGGGCGGCCCCGTGGCGCGTCTGCTGATTGAGCGGAACCACCTCACACCGGACACGTCGGAGACCCTCGACACCTCCGTGGAGGAGATCAACGCCGGGGACAGCGGGGGCCCCAAACTCTCCCCGCTGGATGTGATCAGGAACGTCGCGGCCATCCTGGTCTGCATGGCCGTGGGAACGCAGATCTCCGGCTGGATCAGCAAGCTCATCGGCATGGGCTTCCCCACTTATGTGGGGGCAATGTTCGTGGCCATGCTTGTCCGGAACCTCAACGAGAAATTTCACTGGTATCGCTTCAGCTTCCCGCTGGTGGACGGCATCGGCGACGTCATGCTGAACCTGTACCTGTCCATGGCGCTGATGAGCCTCAACCTTTATCAGCTCCTTGACCTTGTGGGGCCGGTGCTGCTGGTTGTCGCGGCTCAGGTGGTCATTCTGATCCTCCTGTGCTGCTTCGTTATCTTCCGCATCCTGGGCAGCAACTACGACGCCGCCGTGATGTGCGCAGGCATGCTGGGCCACGGGCTGGGCGCAACCCCCTCGGCCATTGTCAACATGACGGCTGTAAAGGACCGCTATGGGATGTCCCGCAAGGCGTTCATGATCGTTCCCATCGTGGGCGCGTTCCTGGTGGACATCATTTACCAGCCTCAGACCATCGCGTTTATCAAGTTCTTCGTCAGCGGATTCACAGGCCAGTGATTCCTGGGAGGCATCCCCCTCTCCCCCTCTTATACAGCGAAAGGAGACAACACACATGGCAAGACTTGTAGAATGTATCCCTAACTTCAGCATCAGCAGGGAAAAAGATATGATCGGCTACAACGCTCTGGTGGAGACGGCGAAGAGCGTTCCCGGCTGCATTTTATTTGACGCGCAGAGCGACGGCAACCACAACCGCACGGTTCTGACGCTCCTCGGGAGCCCGGAGGCGGTGGAGGAGACCGCGTTCCAGCTCGCGAAGAAGGCCGCGGAGGTCATTGACATGAACCACCACGTGGGCGAACACTCCCGCATGGGGGCCACCGACGTGATCCCCTTCGTCCCCACGATGGGCGTGACGGTGGAGGAATGCGTGGAGATCAGCAAGCGGCTGGGCCAGCGCATCTGGGACGAGCTGAAGATTCCGTCTTTCCTGTACGAGGACTCCGCGACGCGGGAAGAGCGCCGCAACCTTGCCAACTGCCGCAAGGGACAGTTTGAGGGAATGCCGGAGAAACTGCTGCAGCCGGACTGGGCCCCGGACTTCGGCGAGCGGAAAATCCACCCCACGGCGGGCATCACCGCTATTGGCGCCCGGCCTCCGCTGGTTGCCTTCAACGTCAACCTCGCCACGTCCGACGTGCAGGTGGCCAAAAACATCGCAAAGGTCATCCGGGCGTCCTCCGGCGGGTTCAGGGCGTGCAAGGCCATGGGCTTCATGCTGGAGGACCGCAACATCGCTCAGGTTTCCATGAATATGGTCAACACGGAGGTCACTTCCATCTTCGTCGTCTATGAGATGATAAAGGCCCTGGCGGAGCGTTACGGCACCTATGTCGTGAGCAGCGAGCTGGTGGGCCTGTCCCCGGCGAAGGCGCTGCTGGACTGCGCGGAGTTCTATCTCAAGCTGGAGAACTTTGACTGCAGAAAACAGGTCATGGAGTATCATCTGCTGGACATGATGGAGTGAGGTGGGCAGAATGAGTCTTTCAGAATTGCCGGTCCGTTCTTTCATGGACGAGGTTGCCTCGGACAGCCCTGCACCGGGCGGCGGCTCGGTGGCGGGCATGGAGGCGGCGGTGGGCGCCGCGCTGGGCGTCATGGTGGCCCGGCTGACCCAGGGCCGCAGGAAATACGCGGAGTTTGCGGAACACGCGGCGGAGGCCGGAAAAACACTCGATGCCCTCCGTACCCGGATGCTTGACGCGATGGAGCGGGACTGCCAGGCTTTTAACACGGTCAGCGCCGCCTTTGGGCTTCCCAAAGGCACGGATGAGGAGAAGGTCCGCCGGAGCGAGGCCATTCAGGAGGGACTGAAGGGCTGTACCCGGACTCCCCTGGAGCTGATGGAACTGTGCAGCGAGGCCCTGACGGCCGTCACGTCCATGCTGGGACGGTGCAACGACACCTGCGCCAGCGACCTTGGCGTGGCGGCGCTCTCCCTGAGGACGGCCCTCCAGGGCGCATGGCTCAACGTCTGCATCAACATCGCCGCTCTGAAGGATAAAGCCTTCGCGGAGGAGTGCCGCAAAAAGGGAGAAGCGCTGCTCGCCCGCGCCATCCCCGAAGCGGAGCGCTGCTACGCCGAGGTTCTGAAGATGAGCGGGGCCGCATGAAATTTATACCCAAAGACGCCTTTCAGGTCAGCACCTGGTCCGGCGGGAGGACGGTTCAAATCGCCATCTCGCCGGAGGGCGCTGCCTATGCAGACCGGGAATTTCTGTGGCGGGTCAGTTCCGCCACCGTGGAGCTGGACGAGTCGGACTTCACGGCACTGCCGGACTATAACCGCTGGATATTGCCGCTGTCCGGCTCCATGAGCCTTTCGCACAACGGCGGGCCAATGGTGAGCCTCGCCCCCCATGAGGCGCACTTCTTCGACGGAGCAGACGCAACCCGCTGCCGGGGGCGCTGCACAGACTTCAATCTCATGCTCCGGAAGGGCCGCTGTGACGGCCGCATCTTTGTCCTGACTGAGGATACCTTCCTCAGCGGAGAAGGCATCAAAATCCTCTGCTGCTTTTCCGGATCCGCCGCGCTCAGCGGGCTTTCCCTCAAAGAAGGCGAAGCCGCCCGGCTGGAGGATGGAGAAAACAGCCAGCTGCACTTCACCTCCCCCGGTGCCGCCGCCGTGGCGGTCATTTCCCAACTCTGACCAAGCATCCGTAATTCTCTCGATGTTTTTTTGAGGACTCAGGGATAATATTCTTTGCGTTGAAGCAATTAGCACTCTGAATTATCGAGTGCTGATATAAAACAGAAAAGCTTTTCAGGGGGTATTCCCCCTGAGCTTAATTTTACAGGAGGCGTTTGATTATGAATCTGAAGCCACTGGGTGACAGGATTGTTGTGAAGGTACTCTCCCGCGAGGAGAAGACAAAGGGCGGCATCGTTCTTCCCGACACGGCGAAGGAGAAGCCCACCGAGGGTGAAGTTATCGCGGTCGGTTCCGGCAAGGTGCTGGACAACGGCCAGAAGCTGCCCATCGAGGTCAAGGTCGGCGACCGCATCATCTTCAGCAAGTATGCCGGCACAGAGGTCAAGCTGGACGGAGAGGATTACGTTATCTTCAGCGAGCGCGACGTTCTGGCTATCGTCGAGAACAAGTAGCGGTCTGAATATCAGCAGGGTTTAACAGAAGATTTCTGAGGAGGAATAGATTATGGCTAAGATTCTTTCATTTGGCGAGGAAGCCCGCCGCGCAATGCTGCGGGGTATTGATAAGGTTGCAGACACAGTGGGCGTGACGCTTGGGCCCAAGGGCCGCAACGTCGTCCTTGAGAAGAAGTTCGGCTCCCCGATGATCACCAACGACGGCGTGACTATCGCCAAGGAGATTGAGCTTGAGGATCCGTTTGAGAACGCCGGCGCGCAGCTTCTGAAGGAAGTCGCGTCCAAGACCAACGACATCGCAGGCGACGGCACCACGACGGCGACCATTTTCTCCCGCGCCATCATCCGCGAGGGCATGAAGAATGTGGCGGCCGGCGCCAACGGAATGCTGATGCGCCAGGGCATTGAGAAGGCTATCGACTTTGTGGTGGAGGAGCTGAAGAAGCAGTCCACGCCCGTCAAGGAGAAGGAGAAGATCGCGCAGGTTGCCTCCATCTCCGCCAACGACAGCGCTGTGGGCGCCCTGATCTCCGAGGCCATGAGCAAGGTGGGCGAGGATGGCGTCATCACCATCGAGGACAGCCAGACCGTGGGCACCACCCTTGAGATGGTGGAGGGCCTTCAGTTTGATAAGGGCTACATCAGCCCCTACATGGTTACGGACAGCGAGCGCATGGAGACGAACTTCGACGACGCCTACATCCTGATCCATGACGCCAAGATCAGCAACATCAAAGACCTGCTCCCCGTGCTGGAGAAGGTTGTGCAGACGGGCAAGCCCCTTCTGATTATCGCTGAGGACATCGAGGGCGAGGCTCTGGCGACGCTGGTGGTCAACAAGCTGCGCGGCGTTATGCAGGTTGCGGCCGTGAAGGCCCCCGGTTTCGGCGACCGCCGCAAGGCCATGCTGGCCGACATCGCCATCGTCACGGGCGGCGAGGTCATCAGCGAGGAGCGCGGCATGAAGTTTGAGAACACCGAGCTCTCCATGCTGGGCAGGGCCAAGAAGGTCAAGATTACCAAGGAAGACACCACCATCACCCAGGGCGCGGGCAACTCCGAGGACATCCGCAAGCGCGCGGCCCAGATCAAGAAGGAGATTGAGGACTCCACCTCCGACTACGACAAGGAGAAACTGCACGAGCGTCTGGCCAAACTGGTGGGCGGCGTGGCGGTCATCCAGGTGGGCTCCGCGACGGAGACCGAGCAGAAGGAGCTCAAGCACCGCATCGAGGACGCGCTGAACGCGACCCGCGCGGCTGTTGAGGAGGGCATCGTCGCCGGCGGCGGCGTGGCGGCCCTGAATTGCGCCACTGCTCTTGAGCCCTTCGTGGCCAGGCTGGAGGGTGACGTGAAGACCGGCGCTCAGATTGTGCTGGATGCGCTGAAGGCCCCGCTGTTCCTCATCGCGGAGAACGCCGGGTACCAGGGCTCCGTCATCGTGGAGAAGGTTCGCGAGCAGAAGCCGGGATTTGGCCTGAATGCCGCGACGGGCGAGTACACCGACATGGTGGCCGCGGGCATCATCGATCCTGTGAAGGTCACGCGCTCCGCTCTGCAGAACGCCGGCTCCATCGCAGCGATGGTCCTCACCACCGAGGGCATTGTGGCCGACAAACCTGAGAAGAAGGAACCGGCCGCGGGGATGCCCGGCGGCGGGATGGGCGGCATGGACGGGATGTACTAAACCCGGCAAATCAAAACATCAGGGCTCCCGTGAAAACGGGAGCCTTTTTTATAACCTTTGGCAGACAGGAAAATCGATCATACGCTGTTAAAGGCCATAGCCCTCATTGAGGCAGGCGCGGATCGCCTCAGGGCCAGCGCGGGCATCGCCATTGTGAACGGTGCGGAATGGCGTCAGGCCCCACAGCCTGCGCTATAATAATTAACAAGACCTGAGGAAATATGCAGACGCGGCGGTATGCCCCTTCTCATCACGGGGTGAGCCCATAAACGGCTGGAGGCATCCGCGGAAATATCTCAGGAACAAAGCTGAAGTTTTCCGGCGGAAGCGTTCAGGCGGATGTTTTTCCAACCCTTTTTAAGGAGGAGTCTCTATGATAAGAAAACCGTTTTATTTCCTGCTTCTGATGGTTCTTATTTTATCCGGCGGCTGCGGCGGGTCATCGTCGACCTCTGCCGTTGACAGGACGCTTCGCTCAATGAGGCTGGAGCAGAAAGTGGGCCAGCTCTTCCTCATCCGCCCGGATCAGCTGGACACAACGCTCACGGCTGAAGAGATTCATGACTACAAAGCTTCGGGCGACAGGGAAATGACAGACGTGATGAAGACAACGCTGAGGCAGTATCCGGCAGGCGGCTTTGTGATCTTCAAAAAGAACATCACAGATCCGGAGCAGCTGGAGCGCTTCATGGGCAGCCTGAAAGACAGCTGCCGGGAAGCCTCCGGCCTCGCGCCCGTCATGGCTGTCGATGAGGAGGGGGGACTGGTGGCCAGAATCGCCAACCATGGCAGCTTCGACGTACAAAAGTTTGAGAGCATGGAGGCGATTGGCAGCACGGGAGACCCGGAGAAGGCAAAGGAGGCGGGCTCCGTCATCGGGGAATACCTCAACAGATATGGCTTTACGCTGAACTTTGCGCCGGTGGCAGACGTGAACACGAACCCTGAAAACACCGTCATCGGGAAGCGCGCCTTTGGCAGCGACCCGAACCTTGTGTCGAAGATGGTGGGCGCATACCTCGACGGGCTCCATGAGCATGGGGTCGCGGGCAGCATCAAGCATTTCCCCGGCCATGGCGATACGAAGGACGACACGCACTCCGGCTACGTCTCGGTCAGCAAGACATGGGATGAGCTGCTGAAAGCGGAGCTGATCCCCTTCCGGGAGAACTTCGGCAGGACGGACTCTGTGATGGTGGCCCATATCACGCTCAGCAACATCACCAGCGACGGGCTTCCCGCCACGCTCTCCCATGAGCTGATCACGGGGAAGCTGAGGGACGAGCTGGGCTATGACGGTCTGGTCATCACAGACTCTCTGGCGATGGGCGCCATTGTGAAGGCCTACGGGTCCGGGGAGGCCGCAGTGATGGCTCTTGAGGCAGGAAACGACATTCTTCTGATGCCCTGGGATTACGGCGAGGCGTTTGAAGGCGTCCTCAAAGCCATCCAGGAGGGCCGGATCTCCGAGGCCCGGCTGGACGAGAGCGTCCGTCGGATATTGGCGCTGAAGATGAAGCGCTGAGCCGTTCCTCACAGCAGAACCCCATGGACGCCGCGGGGCTGCTTCCTTTTTTCACCGGCGTCCATGTCCTGGACGGTGAATCCGGGGCCCGGCCTTTCCCTGGCCCCGGCACAATGAGCAAGCCGGCCTCCCCTTCCGCCCCCCGGCCTGAACCGTCAGAGGAAGGAAAAAAGCCCACCGCCACGCTGCGTTTTCCAGACGCGAAATGAAATGTGCAGTAAAATATACATACAGTTATGCTTTATCAAGAGGGAGGAGGAACCTTTATGAACAATATTCCCAATGTCAGGCTCGGCATTATCGCAGTTTCGCGGGACTGTTTCCCCGTCGGGCTCTCTGTCCGGCGCCGGGAAGCCATCGCGGCAGCCTGCGGCAGCAGCCTTTATGAATGTCCCGTTACGGTTGAGAACGAGAAGGATATGCTTAAAGCCGTCAAAGATGTCACAGACGCAGGCTGCAACGCCCTGGCTGTTTTCCTCGGCAACTTTGGCCCGGAAACGCCGGAAACCCTGATCGCCCAAAACTTTGACGGTCCCTGTATGTTCGCGGCGGCCGCCGAGGGCGACGGAGATCTCATCAACGGGCGCGGCGACGCCTTCTGCGGAATGCTGAATTGTTCCTATAATCTGGGGATGCGCCACCTCAACGGGTATATCCCGGAGTATCCCGTCGGCACGGCGAAGGACATTGCCGGGATGATTGAGGACTTCATTCCCATCGCCCGCGCCGTCATCGGCGTAAAAAACCTCAA
>JAILIX010000085.1 GCA_024695065.1 Fretibacterium sp.
ATCTATGGCGAAAACGCGGAGGCCAATGCGGACGAGATCGGGAAGTTCTGGCGCGCACGGGACATTGCCAACACCACCATCAAGGTCCACGCGCTGAAGAGCACCTCGCGGGCTGTCGGGGCGGAAGCCCTGGGGGCGCTGGCAGAGAAGCTGGAGCTTGCGGGCAAGGCGGGGGATGAGGCCGCTCTGGACGCGGAGCTGGAGGGCCTGCTGGAGCGCTGCCGCGCTCTGGGCGCGGCTCTCTCGCCGCTTTATGCATCAGAAAAGAATCTGCACAGCGGAGAGGACCTTCCGCTCATTTCAGAGGACGAACTGCGCGATGCCTATGAATCCATTCGCGAGTTTGCGAAGAATCTGGACTCCGACAGCGTAATCTACGCACTGGAGTATCTGGATGGCTTCCGCCTCCCGGAGAGCGACCGGGAGCGCGTAAAACAGCTTCGCCGGGCGGCAGGCACCTTTGACTGGGACAGCCTCAACACACTGTGTCAATGACGATGAGGACTGTGTTTGTCCGGATGACATAAAAGGAGGCCAAACAATATGTTTTTTTATGCTTTAATTGGGGTGCTTGCCACGGTGGTTCTCATCATCGTGAATTACGACATCTTCCTTCGCAGCGGCGACAGCCAGAAATTCCCCGATATTGATATATACAGAAAACTTTTATACGGCGTCATGTCGTATTATATTACCGATATACTGTGGGGTCTCCTTGACAGTCTGCACCTGACCGCCCTGCTTTTTGTGGATACCGTGGTATATTACGTCGCGATGGCCGTGGGAGTGCAGCTGTGGACTCAGTATGTGGTGGCGTATCTGGGCGAGGACAACACCTTCAGCCGCTTCCTTTCCCGCGCGGGGCGTTTTTTCTTTGCGATGGTTGTGGCCGTCACCGTCATCAACTGTTTTACGCCGGTTCTGTTCTGGTTTGACGAAAACGGAGCCTATCATGCCTGTCCCGCCAGACACATACAGCTTCTGTTTCAGATTCTGCTGCTCCTGCTGACTTCCGCCTACACGGCCAGAGCCATGCGGCGATTAGAGGGAGCCGTGAAAAACCGGTACCGGACAATCTGCCTTTTTGGACTGGTCGTTTCCGTCCTTCTGCTCGTCCAGTTGCGATATCCCTTCCTTCCGTTATATACCATCGGATATATGCTCGGGACCTGTCTGCTTCACACCTTTGTGGTCAGCAACGAAATGGAGGAATACAGACAGGCAATCAACATTATGCTGCGCCGCCAGTCTGAGCTCCTGGCCGCAGCGAGTAAGGCCAAATCCGCATTCCTCTCGAACATGTCCCACGAGATCCGCACCCCCATCAACGCGGTGCTGGGCATGAATGAAATGATTCTGCGGGAAAGCAGCGAACAGGACGTCATCGAGTATGCCTCGAACATCCGCACGGCGGGAAACACCCTGCTGGGCCTGGTCAACGACATCCTCGACTTCTCCAGGATCGAGGCAGGGAAGATGGAGATTATTCCTGTCGATTACGACCTCTCCTCTGTTGTCAACGATCTTGTCAACATGATTCAGACGAAGGCAGACAACAAGGGACTGTTGCTGAAGCTTGAGTTTGACCCCCAAATCCCCCAACTGCTCCACGGCGATGAGGTGCGCATCAAGCAGGTGATCACCAATATCCTCACCAACGCCGTCAAATACACCGAGAAGGGCAGCGTCACCTTCTGCCTCGGCTATGAAAAAATACCGGACGACCCCGACGGCGTCTTCCTGAAGGTTGCTGTCAGGGACACCGGCATCGGCATCAGGCCTGAAGATATTGAGAAGCTGTTTTCAGAGTTTGCGCGCATCGAGGAGAAACGCAACCGCAGCATCGAGGGCACAGGGCTCGGCATGAACATCACCAAGCGTCTGCTGGAATTGATGGATTCCTCGCTGCAGGTGGAGAGCGTCTACGGCGAGGGGTCTGTCTTCTCCTTCTGCCTCCGCCAGCAGGTTGTGAAGTGGGAAGCGCTGGGCGATTATGCGGCTGCCTATCGCGCGTCGCTCTCGTCACGCGAGAAGTACAGGGAGAAGTTCACCGCCCCGGAGGCGGCGGTTCTTATAGTGGATGACACGCCGATGAACCTGACGGTCTTCAAGAACCTGCTCAAGAGCACCAGGGTGCAGATCAACACAGCGGCCAGCGGCAATGAAGGCCTGGCGCTGTTGCAGGACAGGAAGTATGATATTATTTTTCTGGATCATATGATGCCGGAAATGGACGGCATTGAGACATTGCATGAACTGAAGTCCAGGTCGGACAACCCCAATCTGAAGACGCCCTGCGTTTGTCTGACCGCCAATGCTGTCTCCGGCGCAAGGGAGCAGTATCTCGCAGAGGGCTTTGATGACTATCTGACCAAGCCGATAGACGCTGACAAACTTGAGGCAATGCTGATGCACTATCTGCCCCCGGAAAAGGTGTTTGTGTCAGAGGGAGAAAGGGACGTCAACGGGACCGGCCCGTCCGCAGAACTGCCGGACTGGCTGCTGAAAATCGGGGAGATTGACACCGTCTCCGGCCTGAAGCACTGCGGCGGAGAGGAAGGTTATCTCGAAACACTGAAGATCTACGGCGGAAACGCAGAGACCACTGCAGACGAGATTGAGAACTTCTGGCGCGCACGGGATATTGCCAGCACCACCCTCAAGGTCCACGCGCTGAAGAGCACCTCCCGGGCCATCGGGGCAGAGGCGCTGGGAGCGCTGGCGGAGAAGCTGGAGTTTGCGGGAAAAGCCGGAGATGAGGCCGCTCTGGACACGGAGCTGGAGGGGCTGCTGGACCGCTTCCGTGCGCTGGGCGCAGCGCTCTCGCCGCTTTACGTGCCCTTAGAGGAGACGCGCAGCAGCGAGGATCTTCCGCTTATCTCAGAGGACGAGCTGCGCGATGCGTACGAATCCCTTCATGAGTTTGCAGTGGCCCTGGACTCCGACAGCGTGAACTACGTGCTGGATTTTCTGGACGGCTTCCAAATCCCGGAGAGTGAGCAGGAGCGCGTGAAACAGCTTCGACGGGCAGCAGGCACCTTTGACTGGGACAGCATTAACGCGATTCTTTTGTGATTGTGAGGAGATACGGATATGGCAGGAAAAGCTTTGCTCATCAACCAGGGGTCAGCGCTGATGATCAACAGGCTGGCGGCACTTCTGAAGGAGGCTCATGTGGAAACCGCTGTCGTCGAGCCGGACATTGCAGCGATCATGCCGGAGAAAAACAGCTCGGATATTTTCGTGCTCTTCACGGCAGACTTTGTGTACGATGCTCAGGATTTTCTGAATTTTCTAAAGGATGTCTGTCTTGAGGAAGAGAAACCGCTGTGCGTCGTGGGATATGATAAAGAGCTGGCGAAGATTGCGGACAGCATTCCCCGGGATTTGGTTTTGCGTCAGTTTCCACGCCCCTTTGATGTCAAAGCCGTCTTCGCGGAGATTGTCGCGCTGCTGAAGGCAGAGGGGGAAACCAGCCGGGAGAAGCACATCCTTCTGGTGGATGACGACACGACTTTTTTGCAGATGATGAAAAGCTGGCTGGAAATGAGCTATCACGTCGCGGCGGCGCGCTCGGGAATGCAGGGTATTTCCTACATAGTGGAGCACAGCGTGGACCTTATCCTGCTGGATTACGATATGCCCGTCATGAGCGGTCCCCAGGTGCTGGAGGCGCTGCGCAGCGAGACGAGGTCCGCCAATATTCCCGTGATTTTCCTCACGGGCAAAAACGACCGCGACAGCGTGATGAGCGTCATGCACCTCAAGCCGGAGGGCTACATCCTCAAGTCCATGGACAGGGAGGAAATCCTTTCCGCGGTGGATCGCTTCTTCAAGACGAAAAAGTGGGAAAACCTTTCTCAGGACGGCCAGGCGTAGCAGCGGAAGAAGCCCGGTAAGGGCGGGGACGAACCCGTCCCCGGCTCTTGTCACCGGAGCAAAAGTGTGCTATAGTTCCTAAGTCTGGTCGTGACGTGGGTCAGGAGCAGATCGAATACAAAGCAGAGGTCCTCTCGCCTGAGCGGCGTCCCGGAAAGGGGCTGCGGCCGGGCCATAAAGCAGACGGTTCTCTCCGTAAGGGTATCGCGGAGCACAGAATACGGAAGTTTATGCGGGGACAGGGGAACTTGTTCCCGCTTTTTTATTGAATCAGGGATTTCAGGGGGCAGGCACGTGCCGAAAGCGGGCAATTTGTTTTCCCCCTTGAATTAAATTCGGAGGTGAGGCTTATATTGCCCAGAAATGAAGAGGACGCGCCGCGGGTCAACGGGGAAATCACTGTGCCGCAGGTGTTGCTGGTGGACGAGAACGGGGTGAAGGTGGGCCCGACAGACACAGAGGAAGCCATTCGTATGGCTGAGGAGAGGATGCTGGACCTCGTTGAGGTCGCTCCTATGGCGACGCCTCCCGTGTGCCGCATTATGGACTACGGCAAGTACCGCTACCAGCTCCAGAAAAAGGAGAAGGACGCCCGCAAGAAACAGAAGGTTCAGACCCTGAAGGAAATCAAGATGCGCCCGAAGATTGACGAACACGACTTCGATTTCAAAATGAAGGCCATCCGGACTTTCCTTGAGAGCGGACACCGCGTGAAGGTATCCGTGTTCTTCCGCGGCCGGGAAATGGCGTTCCTGAACCGCGGTGAGGAAGTGCTGAACCGGGTCATTGCAGAGTGCGGCGACGCAGGCAAATGCGAGGGGACGCCCCAGATGGAGGGACGTTATATGCGCATTCTTGTGACGCCTCTGTCCCCGACGAAAGCCAGGCCGGCGTCTGAAACAGCTCCGCGCCGCGAGCGGTCGGAAGAGAAGAAGGCCTCCGCTGCCCCGGAAGCGGAAACTGACGTTTAATACGGGTTTTCCCGCCTTGAACAATAGATAGAGAAGTCCTACATAATACAGCGAGGAGAAATGTCTTATGCCTAAGATGAAACTGAAGTCGCACTCCGGTGCAAAGAAGCGTTTTTTCCGCACGGCAACCGGCAAGCTGGCCTATCGTAAATGCAACCGGTCCCATAAGATGGTCCACAAAGGCGCAAAGCGTCTGCGCTCTCTGCGCGATACGGGCTATGTCACGGACACGCTCATGGAACAGATGAACCACCTGCTCCCCTATGGCAGATAAAGCCGGCAGGGAAAATTCAGGGTTAAGAAAGAAACTTCAGGAAGGATGATAACAAATGCGCGTCAAGGGTGCATCCGTCAGCAATAAAAAGAGGAAAAAGCTTTTTACCATTACAAAGGGCTACTGGGGCCAGCACAAGAACGCCTACCGCCGCGCGCGTGAGGCGTATCTGGCGGCTCTGTCCCGTGCCTACAACGACCGCAAGCGCAAGAAGCGCGATTTCCGCCGCCTGTGGATTACCCGTATCAGCGCCGCGGTCCGCTCCGAAGGCATGAGCTACAGCGCCTTCATGAACGGGCTGAAGAAGGCTGGAATCACAATGAACCGAAAAATGCTCTCCGAGCTCGCCATCCACGATATGCAGGCCTTCCGCAGTCTGATGGAGCAGGCGAAGTCTGCGGTGAAGTAGAGACAGACACCAGGGGGCAACCCCGGGCCAGGGGCGCGCGCCTGTACCCGGATGGGCCGTTCGAGCCCTGCGGGAAACAGGAGCAGCGCCCTTGTTTTTTGAGGAGGCAGGATAAATTTGAACCCTGTGGCTGAAAGTATAAAAGAACAGATAAAGAAGGTGCGGACAGCCTTTGAGGAGGCGCTGGCCGCAGCTTTTCATACAGAGGCGCTGGAGGAGGCCCGTGTCCGTTTCGCAGGCAAAAAAGGCGAGCTGACATCACTCCTGAGGTCCCTGGGGAAACTCTCCTCCGAGGAGAGACCCGCCGTGGGACAGGCGCTGAACGCCCTGCGCGACGAGATGGAGCAGAGGCTGGAGGCCCGAAAGCGTCAGCTTCGGGATGCGGAGAACGAGCGGCGTGAGGCGGAGGAGAAAATCGACGTCACCCTCCCCTCCCGCGGCCGGCCTGCGGGGGCCTTTCACCCCGTTTACCAGACGCTGCATGAGCTGGTGAACATTATGCAGGGTCTGGGGTACTCCGTCGCACTGGGACCGGAGAAGGAGGAGGAACACTACAACTTCGATTGCCTGAACATGCCCTCCTGGCATCCCGCCCGCGATATGCAGGACACGTTCTACTTCCCCGACGACGGATCCGGCAACCGCTCGCTGCTGCGGACGCACACGTCGCCCGTGCAGGTGCGCTCCATGCTGAAGTACGGCGCGCCGCTGCGCATCGTCTGCCCCGGCAAGACCTACCGCCGCGACAACGACCCCACTCATTCCCCCATGTTTCATCAGATGGAGGGACTGATGATTGATAAAGACGTGTCCTTCTCCGTCCTGAAGGGGACCATCGCCGAGATGACGAGCGCATTCTTCGGCCGTCCGCTGAAAAACCGCTTTCGCGCCAGCTACTTCCCCTTCACGGAGCCTTCAATGGAGCTGGACATTGAGTGCGTGGAATGCAGCGGGCACAATCCCCACTGTCGCATCTGCAAGGGCACGGGCTGGCTGGAGGTTGGGGGCATGGGCATGGTCCATCCCGAGGTGGTGCGTGCCGGGGGCATTGACCCGGATGTGTACAACGGCTTTGCCTTCGGCTTCGGCCTGGACCGCATGGCGATGCTCAAATACGGCATCAACGACCTGCGGCTGCTCTTCGACGGAAACGTCTCCTACTTCTTATCAGGGAGGGATGCGTAAATGTTCGTGTCCTGGGAACTGCTGAAGGATTTTATCGAGCTGGACGTCTCGCCCGAAGAGGCCGCGGAGCGCCTGACGCTCTCCGGCACAGAGGTGGAGTCCATCACGCGCACGGCGGGAAAGCTGAAGTCCGTCGTCGTAGCAAAAATTGAAGCGCTGGAGAATCACCCCTCGGACGGTCATCTCCTTGTGGCGCATCTGGACTCCGGGGGCAGCCATTCCCATGTGTGCATCACCAGCGCCAAAAACGTGAAGCAGGGCGACCTGGTGTTCTATGCGAGGGCAGGCTCTGTGCTTCCGGACGGCATGGAACTGGGGATGCGCGACTTCTCCGGGGTCCGGAGCGACGGCATGATGCTCTCTGCGGCGGAGCTGGGACTGCCGGATGTGGACTCGCCCGACGGGCTGCTGGTCCTGCCTCCTGACGCACCCGTCGGAACGGAGGCTTCTGCGCTTTATCACATCGGAGACACCATTCTGGATGTCTCCATCACGCCCAACCGGGGCGACCTGCTGAGCACGCTGGGCATAGCCCGCGAGCTCAGGGGCCTGTTCCCGCATTCCACGCTCACCCTGCCCTACTGGCTGCGGCCCCTTGAGCAGGAGAAAGCCTGGACGGAAAAATTCGGCGCCATCTCCCTGCCGGACGAGGGATGCCTCTGCTACCGCCTGGGGCTTGCCACAGGGGCAAAGATGGGCCCCTCTCCCCTGACGGCGCGCATTGACCTCAGCCACCTCGGCATGAGGCCCATTGTGAACGCGGTGGACGTGACCAACTACATCATGCTGACGCTGGGCCAGCCCCTGCACGCCTTCGACCTGGGCACGCTGCCCGCCCGCGAGATCACCGTCCGCGCTGCCCATGAGGGCGAGATCATGACGACTCTCGACGGCAGGGAGCGCGTCCTGACACCCCGTGACATGCTCATCACCAGCGGGGGCGAGGCCATCGCTCTGGCCGGCGTGATGGGCGGACAGCAGACCGGGATCAACGACGACACCCAAACGGTGGTGGTGGAAAGCGCCTGCTTCTCCCCCGTCCGCGTGGGGCACACGTCACGCCGTCTGGGCATCGGCTCAGAGGCCGCGTTCCGTTTTGCCCGCACGGTGGACCCCACCCTGAGCCGGACGGCACTGTCAGCCGCTCTGAAACTCATGAGGGACTGGTGCGGCGCGGTGGTGGACTACCGCCCTCTGGCCGCGGAGAACGAATTCCCGGCCCCCAGGAGCGTGACGCTGACCAAGAAGAAGCTCTCGACCTACCTCTCCTGGGGCAACATGGACGAGGCCACGAAAATCATCGAGGGCTTCGGCATCAAACATACCTTTGGCGGCGGGGACGAGCGTACCTTCCTCCCCCCCACATGGCGGCCGGACATCGCCATTGAGGAAGACCTCATCGAGGAGGTGGGACGTTTCCGCGGCTACAACGACGCGCCCAGCCGTCTGCCGGGCGAACTGCCCCACAGGGCGGACGCCGGCGGCCCGACGCATCTGGCGGCCTTTGTGCGCCAGACCCTTATTGCGCGGGGTTACGTCGAAGTCATGACGTACAGTTTCCTGCCGGAGGACTTCCCCAGCCGGCTTCGCCTCCCCGGGGACGACCTGCGGGCACATCCTCTGATGCTGGCCAACCCCATCAGCCGTGACCAGACCGCCATGCGGACAACCCTGGTGCCGGGGCTCCTGATGAGTCTGAGGGCGACGCTGGCCTCCGGCTGGCGCGGGCCGGTGCGGGTTTTCGAGCAGGGCAGGACCTTTTTGAGGAAGGCGATTGACTCCCCTGACCACGTGGAGACAGACAGGGTGGCGGGTCTGGTTTTTAACGGCTCTGACCCCCGCACGCCGTGGAAGGGACAGGAGGAGGACTTCTACTCCGTCAAGGCGGATGTGGCAGCGCTGATTGAGGGGCGCGGCTTCCGTCCGATTTTCGTCCCGGGTCAGGAGCCCTTTACCCACACCGGTCAGACCGCCGAGATTCGCATTGCCGCGGACAGTGGTGAAAGCCAGAGAATCGGCTGGCTCGCCAGGCTGAAACCGGCCCTGGAGCAGGAACTGGACGTGAGCGGCCCGGTCTGCCTGTTTGAGCTTGACCTTCAGCCTCTGGAGGAGGCGAAGCGTCCGGCTCTGCACCCATCGAGCCCCTTCCCTGCCTCGCTCCGGGATATCTCCCTGCTTGTCGCAGCCGACAGGAATCAGGACGACGTGGCCGCAGATATCGCAGCCGCTGTCCGGGAAGCCGCGCAGGCTGAGGGCACGGACAGCCATGGAGAAATCCTTGAGTCTCTCCGGCTCTTTGATGTCTATGCAGGCAAGGGAATTCCTGAGGGGTTCCGCAGCATGGCCTACTCGCTCAGTTACCGCCTGCAGGACCGCACCCTCAGGGACGAGGAGGTCGAGGCTATCCACGGCCGCGTACGGGAGAGCCTGTCACAGAGAGGCTACAGCATACGCTGATGCCTTTCGCCCCGCCGGAGCTTTCCGGCGGGGACCTTTTGGAATGGAGATGAAATTTCATGGAAATGAAGAACATTGAGGGACTTGTGGATAATCTTTCGGAGGCTGTCGAAACCCTGTTGCAGGAAAGGGATAGCCTGAAGCAGGAAGTAGAGCGTCTCACCGCCTACGCAGCGGAGCGCGAAAAAGAGTGTGCCCGGATAAAACAGGAAATGGACCAGTTTCTTGAATCTGCAGAGGAAGAGACCCAGCGCATAGAACACGACAGTTCTGCGATAGAGGCAAAGCTGCAGAACCTGAATGACCGTCTCATCGCGCTTGTCAGCCCCTCTCACCAGGAGACTCCCGCAGAATAGGGTTAAGAGCCGTGGAAACGCTGAGAGATGTTTTTCTCTCCATTGGCAAGGGGAGCTACAACATCAAGACGCCCCTGAACAGCGAGGACCTGGAGCGGGTACAAGAACTGATTCGTCAGGCTGGCCCGCATCCAGGGGAACCTGAGCATACGCCTTTTCGCGGCATGAACCAGGAAAATCTTCTGGTGCTTACGTGTCTTCAGCTTGCCTACACCCTGGACGCCGTGACCACAAAACTGCAGGCATTATCAGAGCGGCTGGGGACTGTGCCGGACAAATCGGAAGAATCAAAAGAAACAGAGGGAACAGAAGAAACAAAAGGACCGGAAACGGAATCCTCTGCAATCAATAAACAGGAAGGATAGGGAAAACCTGGGCAGCGGCCTTGCCGCCGCTCAGGTCTCTTTTCATCTTGCGCTTTAGGACAGAGCACGAATCAAAGGGCACAAGGGAACCTCTGAAACGTATTGGGAGGAAGGGAGTGCAATGCCGACGGTGCTGCCTGCGGCAACCGAAACGAAACTTGCATTTGATTCAGCCATAACCGCTCTCCGAAACGACATCACACAACCCCCTTTTTTGACAGGATACATTACCCTGAGGGGAGCTGTACGCCCTCCTTCATCAGTAATATGACTAAGCATTATATCGTGAAAATTTTTTTTGTCAAGTCCGGATTTTAATCCTGTCCCTGTTATATAATAGAAGCATCTGAATATGGAGTTAGGGAGTGATAGCTATGGGTTCTTTGAAAAGGCTCCGCTGGACGCTCTACATCACGGGGGCTATCCTGATTCTTCTGGGGCTGTGGAGTCTGCGTTATCCCCTGGAGGCGCTTTTGTCCCTGGCGTTTTTCCTGGGTCTGGGGTTCTGCCTGTCGGGGGTGAACTACATCATCCCCTGTCTCTTCCGGGGGGGCATGAGCGTATATCCCTGGTGGTTCCTGATCTTTGGAATTCTGGATTTGATGATTGGCACCGTCATGCTGGGGCGAATCGGTCTGACGGCGTTTATGCTTCCGCTTTTCGTGGCGGCGTGGCTCGCCTTTAACGGAATTGCCCGCATCATGACCTCCTTCCGGCTGAAGGCACTGGGCCTGCCCAGGTGGTGGCTGGTCCTTCTGGATGGCATCGTCGTCATTCTGCTGAGCTGCCTGATGACCGCATCTCCTCTGGTGGCCGGGATTTCTGTGGTGTTGGCCCTGGCCGGCACCCTGATTGCCAAGGGGCTCATGCTTATCATGGAAGGGCACGTAGTCTTCAGGGATTAGACGTCAGGGAGCCCTGACCGAAAGGCACCAGGACACCCCGGGGGGGTACAGACCGCAGTGCCTGTACCCTGAACGGGACAAATGTGCTATTCTTTACGAGGGAACAGGGGCGTTAGACGCGCCCTTCAAGTTAGACTGGCATCAAACAGGAGGCAGAATCATGAGCAAGGAATTTGAGAGCATTGAAAAACTTCTGGGAGCTGAAGCAGAGACTCTGCTGAAGCACGAATGCAAGACAGTGTCAAAGGATATGCTGTCGCTGCCCGGGCCCGACTTTGTGGACCGCGTGGTCAGCCTGACGGACAGGCCCATCGGCGTGCTGCGCGCCATGCAGACGCTGTTTGGCCACGGCCGGCTTGCGAACACTGGGTATATCTCCATCCTTCCCGTGGATCAGGGTATTGAGCACTCCGCCGGCGCCTCTTTTGGCCCCAACCCCATCTACTTCGACCCCGAGAACATTATCAAGCTGGCGATGGAGGCGGGCTGCAACGCCGTGGCCACCACGCTGGGCGTGCTGGGTGCGGTCGCCCGCCGCTATGCCCATAAGATTCCCTTCGTCCTGAAACTGAACCACAACGAGCTGCTGACCTACCCCAACAAGTTCGATCAGGTGCTCTTCGCGTCCGTGGAGCAGGCAAAGGAGCTGGGGGCCGTTGCGGTCGGCGCCACAATTTACTTTGGCAGCGACGAGTCCACCCGTCAGATTCAGGAGATCTCCAAAGCCTTCCATGCCGCACACGAGATGGGTATGGCCACAATCCTGTGGTGCTACCTCCGCAACAGCGCCTTCAAGGTCAAGGCGGACGACAAGGTGACAGACTACCACGCCTCCGCGGACCTGACGGGGCAGGCCAACCATCTGGGGGTCACCATCGAGGCGGACATCATCAAGCAGAAGCTGCCGGAGAACAATGGCGGCTACAAGGCCATGGGCAAGGGCTACGGCAAGACCTCCAAGGAAATGTACGACAAGCTGACCACGGAGAACCCCATCGATCTGGCCCGCTATCAGGTGGCGAACTGCTACATGGGCCGCGCCGGCCTCATCAACTCCGGCGGGGCTTCCGGCGGAGCCAGCGACCTGGCCGAGGCTGTGCGCACAGCAGTCGTCAACAAGCGCGCAGGCGGCATGGGCCTCATTCTTGGCCGCAAGGCCTTCCAGCGTCCGATGAAGGAGGGCGTGGAGATTATCAACGCCGTTCAGGACGTCTATCTCTGCAAGGAGGTCACCGTCGCCTGAGAGCGGTGCTGGCCTTTCAGATCAAGCTGCAGAAAAGAGGGGCCCGGCGCCCCTCTTTTTTTTCATGCCGGCTGTTTCCGGGCCGGACGGAGACAGCACAGAACCATGCCTGAAAAGATCATAATATTTACTTTTAACTTTCTCCGTGATATACTTCCCATGATTTGACAGCATCCATGAAACCGTTGAAAGATATTACTGAGGCTGTGACAGCGTCAGCTTTTTCTGTGACAATCACAGCGCTGTATAACATATGCGAAAAAATTGTTTTTCATAAACAAAACTTTGAAAGGGATGAATTTCTTTATGAATTCCAGGGAGATTTCACGCCGCGATTTTCTCAAGGGGACTGCCGCCGCAGGTTTGGGACTGACCGCCGCTTCAACTCTTGGGCTTGCCGGAACAGCCTTCGCAGAGGCCGGCAAACTTTACAGGCCCGGAACCTATCAGGCAACCGCCTATGGCAATTTGAGCAACATCACTGTACAGTGCACCTTCAGCGAAACGGCGCTGACGAAAGTTGAAATCCTTTCACAGCAGGAAACGCCGATTCTGTTCTCTCAGGTTCAGGACCAGCTGATACCGGCCATCATAGAGAATCAGGCAGGCGGCCTTGACGCAGTGACAGGGGCCACCAACTCCTCGAAAGCCGTCAAAGAAGCCATCGCTGACTGTGTTGCCCAGGCCGGCGGAGACAAAGAAGCCTGGCTGGGCAAGACCATCAAAAAGGTGGCCGGCGCGGATGAGACATACGACGCCGACATCGTGGTCATCGGCTGCGGCGGCGCGGGTTTCATGGCCGCGATCACGGCGGGCTGGCAGGGCAAAAAAGTCATCGCCATAGAAAAAGCGGGCTCCGTCGCCGGTGTGAACGGCATCAAGGTTTCCGGGCCCTTCGCCGTGCGCACAAGCGTGCTGGAGGCCAAGGAGGGCGGCACCACGCTGGAGGTTGAGGATGTCTTCCAGCACGTGATGGCCTACACTCACTGGACGCCCAACCCCGCTTTGATGCACCGCTGCCTGGACGAATCAAAGAACGCCGTGGCCCAGCTTCTCAAGGTCGGCTATAAAATGAAGGAGGTCAACTTCCGCTTTGAGACGCCATTCATCGGGCCCAAGGGCGGCTTCCATCTGATTTTGAACGCGCTGGATGAGAGAGTGCAGCTTTGGGAGAAAGCCCTTGCCGACGCGAAGGTCAATGTCATCTACAACACCACGGCCACCGGTCTGCTGATGGACGGCGATAAGGTCAAGGGCCTCACCGCGAGGAAAGCCGACGGCACAAAGATTACAATCAACGCCAGGGCGGTTATCGTCGCGGCGGGCGGCTATCTCGGCAACCGCGACCTGCAGGAGAAATTCCTCAAGACCCGCAAGCTGAACGCGGCCGCCGGCGGCAACAGCCTGTGCACCGGCGACGGCATCATGATGGCCACGGATGTGGGCGCCGTCATGACCAAGACGTTTGGCTATTGCCCCTGTGAATACGGCGGAACGAACGCCAAAGCCTCGCGCCCCGCAAAGCAGGATAAGTACGACCAGAACTTCTTCTTCAAGTTCGGCCTGTACGGAAACCTGCTGGTCGACGCTGAGGGCAAGAGGTTTATCAATGAGGGCCTGCTCTGCGATTATCCTATGAGCTACGGCTCTGAGCAGATTATTTTGAATGCCCCCTGGTACGGCATTGTGGACCAGGCCTATGTTGACGCCATGAGGACAAAGGGCCTGTACGAGTACACCACCGCAAAGGGCGCCAACGAGAAGAACTGGTTTATC
>JAILIX010000093.1 GCA_024695065.1 Fretibacterium sp.
GAACGTCACAGAACCGGAAGCGGTTTTGTCGTTCTTAATAAAGCTCACAACCTCCATCTTCTCCGCCGGGGTCTGCATGGAGGCCGTCCAGCCGTCAGGAATATCGAACGTGTAGTCACCGAAATCCTGAACCGCCGCAAAAGCCATCGACGCCGTCATTACCATCACCGCTGCCGCAACAAAACCAAAAACACGCTTCATTACAAAAACCTCCTCTATGTGTCGCGCAAAGATCATTCTCCGCGCGTGGTGCCAAATTTATTTTCTGCACTTCTCAACCGCATCTTTTGGGATGACATCGCTGAACAACATGTCCTTTATCCCAGGCAAATAGCGGTTGAACATATTGAGTCCCACCCAGAGGCTGTTCCCAATGACCTCCTCCGAAGGAACACACTCCCCGGAACAATCCACAAAACTCTTGTAGCGAATCTCTCCATCGCTGAAATCCAGCTCAAAGTTCCCGTTCAACATCCCATAATTGGCGCGGCAAATGAACTCTGCCAGTCTTGACATCTTTGCCGTGTCTCCAGGATCGGCTCCGATAGGACTGATAAAATAAGAGATGAAATGGGCATTTCCAATCTCAATCTGAAAGCCTAAAAGCCGTACTTCCCCCTTGCTGCTCAGGGTGCCGCGAAAGATACCCCGAGCCTTGTCAAACGTGAACACCTTGTCCCCGCCCTCTATATACTTCCCAAGAAACGCATGAACCGCCTGCGCGACATTTTCGGAGTAAACATCATCAGCCCACACTGCCGCACTCCCTGACATCCCCAAAAAGAGCAGCACAGCCAAAACTTTCCTGAACTTCATGATTCTTCCTCCTCATTCCTGCCGACCTGACGGCACAGGAATATATTCTGAACATTGGCATCTTTTTTTTCAAGGGAGTTTTGCTGATTTTTTTTTACAAGAAAGCCCACCTCCGGGGAGGTGGGCTGCAAACCTCAGATTTCCCGAAGGGCTACTTAATCCCGTAGTACTTCTCCGGAACCTCAACGTCCGTCAGGTGCAGATACCCCTTCCCGAAGACGTAGGTGTCCTGATAGACCATGATCATTTTCTTGTTGCGCACACCGGTTCCTGCATCGGTGTAGTAGCTTGCGTTCCACTTTGCGCCGGGGGTGAACTCATTGTAGCAGTCCAGAAGGTCCTTCAGGCTGTCCACCTTCGCTTTGCCCTCGACAACACGCTTTCCAAACTCTGCCAGAGCCGCGCTGTTTGTGTAGCCATAGGAGTAGGCCCAGGTTCCCATGCGGTCCTTCGCCCCCTTAGCGACCACCGCGTCCTCCACCTTCTTCAGGATGGCCGGCCAGTTGCCGCTCTCCTTGGACAAATCAATGCCCAGCGCGCCGGGATAGCCCATAACCGGTGAGGGAAGAGACGCCTCGACGAACACGCCGCCCACCTCGGCGATACGCTTCAGCATGGGCTCGACGTGGGCGTCATTGGTGGCAAAGAACGCCGCGTCCTTGCCGTACTTCTCAACCCACGTGGGAGTGCTCTCCAGAATGTACTGCTGAGCGCCGGCTACACCGACATCGCCGGTGGGGTCCGGAGCCGTCTCGAACACGAACTTAATCCCAAGATCCTTGCAGGCTTCCTCCATGATGAAACGGCGGCGGCCCAGGACTTCCATGCTCATATGACGCGGGAAAGAAACATGGACAAAGGTCTTGGATCCCAGCATTTTCGCGCCCAGCGGAATCAGGTAGCCGCGGCTGATGTTGTCAACCATAATAGCCAAATCAGAAGCGGCGGTGATCACTGCGGGGTCCTCATGAGGCTGACCGGCAAAAAGCAGAATATCCGGCCGCTTCTCGCGAACCCGGCGGAACCCCTCAGTGGTTCCGGGAATACCCTGGTTCACAACAATGACCTTCATCTTTGGGTCATCCGCCAGACCGACGATCTGGCTGACCGTCGTCTCGGCCTCGGAGGTGAAGTTGTCAGGGTACGTGACATGAGTGATCATACCACCCCGGCTCGTATCCCCATAGCGCTCGATCATCAGCTCCGCGCCTCGAAGATCGTCCTCGCTCTGCGAGACAGTTCCCGTCACGATACCGACATGGAACGCCGGTTCATCCGCACCAGCAGCGGATACGAACAGGACACTCACCAGCAAAACCAACAGCAAAGACTTGAACTTCACAAAAAACGCCTCCTTCGTCCAAAGCTGGACATGATTTAGGGCCAGAGACCCTGCAGATAGAATCAGCCCCTTAATGAGAGAAAGGGCTATCCGCCTTTATTGAGCCGCGTCCGCTGAAGCAGGAGCGACAGCCTTCTCATCCGCCGGAGCCGGAGCTGCGGCCTTCTCGTCCGCTGAAGCAGGAGCGGCAGTCTTCTCATTCACCGGAACCGGAGCTTCGGCTTTCTCATCCGCTGAAGCAGGAGCAGCAGCCTTCTCATCCGCCGGAGCCGGCGCTGCGGCCTTCTCGTCCGCTGAAGTAGGAGCGGCAGTCTTCTCATTCACCGATGCCGGAGCTTCGGCTTTCTCATCCGCTGAAGCAGGAACGGCGGCCTTCTCATTCACCGGAACCGGAGCTTCGGCTTTCTCATCCGCTGAAGCAGGAGCGGCAGCCTTCTCATTCACCGATGCCGGAGCTTCGGCTTTCTCATCCGCTGAAGCAGGAGCGGCAGCCTTCTCATTCACCGTTGCCGGAGCTGTGGCCTTTTTATCTTCCGAGACCGGCTTCGGGAAGAGGGATGTGTCGTAAATCTCGACTTCAGCATTCTCGCGCAGACGCCGCTGGAAATCCGTCGTCCGCTGCTGAAGCTCCTGCTCACGGAGCATGACCCGAATATCTCCGCTCACCTCGTCGTAGCTCCGGACGGATTCCTGCCTGTGCTCCGTCTTAAGGCCAAGGGCAAAGTCATCGCTGGACATGGAGAACACGGGACTGACCTGCCCGACATCAAGGGACGCCATGGGCGAAAACGCACCGCGGAAAGCAGAGACCGGCAGGAACATAGGCTCCTTCGTCACATTGGCAATATCTCTGGAGGAAAGCCTGTCGTCTGAAATCGCCAGCATCCAGTCCGCACTGGTAACGGGACCCTCCAGCGCAGCCAGACGGCTGTGCAGAGCCTCAGCGTCCGCACTGCTCTTAAAGTCAGCGAAATGAACCATGAATCCCTCAGGCGTGCGGTAGAATATATTCTTCATCACATCGTAGAAATTAAGGGCCTGATCCTCGCTGGCCACAACCTCTCCAAGCTCCATACGGTAGAGCTGCTGGACCGCCATCTGGCGCGCAACGTCCTTCTTATAGTCCTCCACCTTAATCCCTGACATCTGAAGGGCCTGATAGAACGCCTCACGCGTGGGGAAATATGTGTCAGCGTATTCCTTCATTGCCAGCTCGGCCTCGGCATCGGAGACCTCAATCCCCCGGTCGCTCACCTCGCGTTCCGTCTGGACCTCAAGGACGTACTGGTCAAGAATAGACTGATAAAGGGCAGGCACATCCACGGAAACAAGGCTGCGCTGGTTCATACGCTCCAGCGTACCGCGAAGAAGCCGCTCCAGTTCCGAGCGCATCAGGATGCGGCCGTTGATACTGGCCACCTCATAGTCTGCCATCGTGCCATCCGCGTTGCGGCGTGGCCCCCGGGAACTCCGTCCCTCATACATCAGAAACGTCGAGAGCAGAAAAGCCACCACGATTACAATCATGATCCACTTCATCTGCTGCCTCAGCCTCTTCATCATCTCAACCAGTCCTTCTTTTCTTTTTTCAAATATAGCGGGTATCCTCCATGAGCCCGGACCATTTTAACATATTTCATCCAGCGGGAACAGCACTCTTTTAGACTTCGGCCAGCGAACTTCCCGTTTTGAGCTCGACCTCCAGCGGCAGGGAGAGCCGGGCAGCCCCCATCATAATCTCACGGAGGGAACGCCCCACGTCCTCCAACCTCTCCGGCGGGCACTCACAGACCAGAGAGTCGTGAACCTGGAGGAACAGGTGAACATCCCCGTCTTCCGCGAAGGCGCGGTCAAAGTCCACCATCGCCCGGCGGGCAATGTCCGCGGCCGTCCCCTGAATGGGAGTGTTCACCAGTACACGGTCCAGTCCCCCCCTGCCCTGAGCTGTTATCTCCTCCAGAGGACGGATCCTCCCCGCAAGGGTGCGGGTAAAACCGGCGTTGCGGGCCTCGGCCACAATTCCCTTAAGAAAGCTCTGCACACCGGGAAGGGCATCAAAATACCGCTTCACGATCCCTGCGGCCTCTGCACGGGGCATGTCCAGCCGCTCCGCAAGCCCAAAGGAGCTCATTCCATACAGCAGCCCGAAGTTGATCATCTTCGCCACCCGCCGCAGCTCCGGGGTTACAAATTCCGGATCCACGGAGAAGACCCAGGAGGCCGTCTCACGGTGGATATCCCGTCCCCTCCGAAAAGCCTCCAGAAGCCTCGGCTCCTGAGACAAATGAGCCAGAACCCGCAGTTCAATCTGTGAGTAGTCCGCCGCCACAAACACATCTCCCGGCCTCACCGGGATCAGCCCCTCCTTAATTCTGTCCGCCCAGTGGCCAAAGGTGGGGATGTTCTGAAGGTTCGGGTCGCGGCTGCTGAGCCGCCCTGTGCCGGTGAGCGCCGCCTCAAACGTCGTGTGAATAACGCCATCGGTCCCGGCGGCCTGCTGAAGAGGCACAACAAAGCCGCTGAGCATTTTGGAGAGTTCCCGATGCTCAAGGATCAGCCCGGGCACTTCCCCCCCCGGCAGGCGCGCCAGGTGCTCAAGGACAGACGCACTGGTGGAATAGCCGGTTTTGCCCTTTGTGCGGGTCTCAGGAGTAAACCCCAGCTTCTCAAAGAGGAGCCCCGCCACCTGCTGAGGAGAGTTCAGATTAATCTCAAGGCCAGCCTGCTCCGCGATCTCCCCGCTGATGTCAGAAATCCTCTTCTCCAGCTCCCCCTGAAGCGAAACAAAATGCTCCTGCTCAAGGCGCACTCCCCAACGCTCCATCCTGTCCAGCACAGGCAGAAGCGGCAGATCGATGTCCTCCATCACAGCCCGCAGCCCCTCATGACTTTCAATCTCCGCATCCAGATCATTCCAGAGCGACACCACGGTGGGGTCCGCAGCCGGATCATCGCTCATGACCGCTCCGACTCCGACAAATTCCTCCGGCAGCAGGCTGGGGAACTCTCTGGCTGAAGTATCCGGGTGCAAAAGATAGTGCGCCGTGTGGAAGTCCCACAGAGGGGGCAGGGGCTCCCCCCCGGAGCCGCTGAGCTTCCCCTGTTTTAGAAGCGCTTTGGCATCGGCCGTGAGAAGCCGGGCAGGACGGGAGAGAGCCACCCTCACTTCCTTCCTGGGCCGGTCCGGCCCGGAGGCAGGATGATTCTCCCCAAGACGTTTGGCCAGCTTCGACAGCCCCAGACGCACAGCAAGCTCCCGCGCGGCAGCCAGGTCCGGCTGAAAAGTCAGACAGGCATCCAGATCCACAGGCACGTCCAGCTTCAGTCGGATCAGGCCTCGGCTCCTGAACGCGTCCTCCCTCCCCGCCTCCAGTTTCCTGCGTGCAGCAGGCTTCAGTTCATCCAGAGATCCAAAGAGAACCTCCAGCGTCTGATAGTTCGAAATCAGCTGCATAGCTGTCTTCTGCCCCACCCCCGCCACCCCGGGCACGTTGTCCGCAGCGTCTCCCAGCAGCGCAAGGTAGTCCGGCACTGAGGAGGGCGGAAATCCGTACTCCGCCTCAAAGCCCGCGGCGTTGTAGGATACCGCCGCTGAGACCCCGCTTTTAAGGGGACGCAGCATCGTAACGCCATCCCCAAGAACCTGCTGAAGATCCTTGTCTGACGACAGGATGACCGCTTCATGCCCCGCACGGACCGCGCAGAGCGCCAGCGAACCGATCACATCGTCCGCCTCCACCTGAAGGGTCCCCGACTCTCCCTCTGTCGTCCCCCCCACAAGAACAGGGTACCCCATTTTCCGCAGAAGCTCATGGAGAAGGGGAATCTGCCGCTTAAACTCATCCGGACTGGGTTTGCGCGTGGCCTTGTACTGGGGCAGAAGCGCATGGCGGAACGTCGGCCCCGGCGCGTCGAACACAGCGACACAACAGAGCCGGTCCTCTGCGCCGCGTGGATGCGGCAACAGATCCTCCTCCGCCCGGGAAAGCATATTCATAAAACCTGTGATTGCGTTGGTCGGCGTTCCGTCGGGCGCGTTCAGCGGAGGGACAGCATAGAAAGCCCTGTACGCCAGTCCATGTCCGTCAATGATTAATATCTTTTCCATTCTCTCTTCCCCTTGTCCTATGCTGGTTTAAGCCGCTTTTGCGGGGGCATGGCCTCTTTTTGCACATACATCGCCCCCGCGGCGGCAGGCGTCGCGGGGGCGAAAGCCGAATATTTCGGCAGGTCCGGTCCTTCGATCAATACTCAATGACGCCCTTAACCACGTTGCGAATATCCTTGGTGCAGGTGGCGAAGGCATTGATGGTATCGTCGAAGGTGAACCGATGAGACACGATGGCGCCGACGTCGATCCTGCCGTCCGCAATGGCGTTAATGGCGGTAGGATAGAGGTTGCGATAGCGGAAGATGGATTTCACGGTCAGCTCCTTCGTGGACATGATGGAGGTATTGAAGCCGTTCACGCGATCCTCCCCCATACCGACAATGACCACCATGCCCGCGGGCCTGGCGGCAGAAAGACAGCTGTCCACAGTAGGCGTGAAGCCCGCACAGTCAATGCACACATCCGCACCGCGGCCGCCAGTGAGCTCCATCACTTTCTGCGCGAGATCAGTTTCCCTGGTATTGACCGGAATCGCGCCCAGTTCGCGAGCCTTGTCGAGCCGCTTTTCCAGCACGTCGCCCACGATAATCTGCGTTGCGCCGTAGGCTTTGGCCGCCAGCAGCGTCACCAGTCCGATGCAGCCTGCGCCTACGATGACCACTGTCTGTCCCAGCTTGACGCCGCCCGTGTTGCAGGCATGAAGACCGATGGCCAGCGGCTCCACCAGCGCCCCCTCGGTGAAGGACATATTATCCGGAATCCTGAAGGTGAACGCCGCCGGATGCGACACATATTCACTCAGCACGCCGTCATAGGGCGGAGTGGCCCAGAACTTCACATCCTTGCACAGATTGTAATGGCCGGTCAGGCACTCTTCACATTTCATGCAGGGAATGCCAGGCTCCATGCAAACCCGATCGCCCGTCTTGAGCGTCTTTACGTTTTCGCCCACCTCGGTAACGATGCCGGCCGCCTCGTGGCCCAGTACGAAGGGGAACTTCACAATGAAATTTCCGATAGAGCCCTTGCTGTAGTAGTGCAGGTCGGATCCGCACACCCCCACGGACTGTATCCTGATGATTACATCGTCCGGGCCCATCACGGGCATCGGGGCCTCACGGACCTCCATTTCCTCAAGTTTCGTGAGGTAAAAGGTCTTGTTGGACATAGTCGTTTCCTTTCTCGTCATCTTCAAACCCGGAGGCCGCCCGGGACGGCTGCGTCAACCGATCCGTGGCGGCCTCCGTCTGATGGGAAGTTCAGCGCCTGTGAATTACTTCAGCGCGCCGGCCTTCACGTGGATTTCACGCAGCTCAGCCACGTTGTCAATGGTGTAAAGGGGATTGCCGACGTCGGTGTCAATCTGGGTCTCCGCGCCAGTCAGCAGCTTGTGGGCGGTGCTCAGCAGCAGCTCGGACAGCTCATAGGCGTTCTGCAGGCAGGTGGCGGTCATACGGCCTTCCTCAATCAGCAGGCAGGCCTCAGCAGTTCCGTCAACTCCGAAGGACAACACGCCCTTATAATCGGGGTTGCCCTTGATGACTTCCAGGGCGCCGGCGCACATATTGTCGTTCATGGAGGCAATCAGGCCGATGGGCTTGTCCACCTTGGTCACCCAGTCTTCCATCAGGGCCATGGCCTCGTCCTTGTTCCAGTTGGCATAGTCATCGCCAACGATCTTGACGTCGGGCCTCTTGTCAAAGAACTCAGCCTTCCAGGCCTTCAGGCGCTCATCCGCGTGGAAGTTGCCGGCGGGGCCGCGAAGGATAACGGCGGTAGCGCCCTGTGGCACAACTTTCAGCGCCATACGGGCATTGACAGCGGCCTGCTCATAGGGCTGAGCGTCAACGGTGGACGCACCCTTGATGCCGTCGATGCGGGCATTAGTGGTGATACAGATGATGCCGGCGGCAACGACCTTCTCGGCATAGGGGCGCTGTGCTTCGCCGTTGTTGGGCTGGATGATAATGCAATCATACTTGTTGGTAATCGCGTTCTCAATCAGGGAGTTTTCAGTTTCGTCGTTGGCCTGACCGTCGAACACATCCACGGTAATGTCGGGATACTTCCCGGCCTCTTCCTTTACACCGTTGGCGAGCCACGCGGCGAACGAGTCCGCCTGGGCGCGGGCGATGTAGGCAACCCGGTATTCCTTGGCAAAGGCAACGGAACACAAGGTGAGGGACAGCGCCAGAATCAGCGCCAGGGACAGAACTTTCTTTACTGCTCTCTTCATTATTGTAATACCCTCCTTTTATTTCAACGGCCTTGGCCGTTGGGTTCTATTTCTTGGCTTTATCCTCTATGTTGCCCATCTTCTTGCGGGTGCGCTGGTTCTTGGCGTAGATATCGTACATGACCGCCAGAGCGATGATCGCCCCTTTGATAATCTGCTGGATGTACGAATTGACGCTGGTCAGGTTCATGATGTTGTTGAGAAAGCCGATGATAAACGCACCGACGATGGTCCCCCCCGCAGTGCCGATGCCGCCGGTGAAACTGGTTCCGCCGATGATAGCGGTGGTCAGCGCCTCAGTTTCATAGCCAATCGCACCATTGGGCAGACCGGCGTTAACGCGGGACATAAACAGCACCGCCGCCATGCCCACCATGACACCGTTGACCAGATAGGCCATGGTTTTAACCTTGTTCACCGCAATGCCTGAGGCATTGGCCGCGGCCTCGTTGCCGCCGATGGCGTACAGCGAACGCCCAAGGCGTGTATCACTGAGTATGTATCGCGTAATCAGGAAGAAGAAGATCATGAACAGTATGGGTATGGGAATAATCCATATCGATCCCTGGCCGAGAACCGTGTAATTGCCAATCTGATAGACATTCTGGCCCGCCGTCAAAAACAACGCCGCGCCGCGTGCCATGGCCTGCATGGCCAGGGTAACAATGAAAGCCGGTGCCCGAAAGGTGGTGACCATCAGGGCATTCAGCGCGTTGCAGAACACCGCAATGGCGATGGCCACCAGTATGGCCACGATCATCGAAACGTACGTGTCCCCCATAGCTTTGTAGCACATGACCGAAAGCGTGCCGGAAAAAGCCATGACCGCACCGCTGGAAAGATCCAGCAGCCCCGAGATAATCAGTATTGTCTCGCCGAAGGCGAGGATTGTCGTCACGGAGATCTGCCGGGAGATATTCGTCAGGTTCCTCCATGTGAGGAAGTTGCTGTTCAGCAGCGAACAGATAATAAACAGCACCACCAGCACCAGGAAAATGGCATATTTGCTCTTGAGCGTTTCCCACAGATTTGCCCTGCCTTGCCCTAACTGCATAAGACAACTCACTCCTTGCTGTACTTTCAATGGTCAGGCCTTGTCGGTTCCAATGGCATAATGCATGATCTGCTCCGCCGAGAACTGCTCCCTCGAAAGCTCACCTGTGATTCTGCCCTGGCACAGAACATAGATTCTGTCACACATGCCCAGCAGCTCCGGCAGCTCCGATGAAACCATCAGCAGGGCCTTACCCTTGCGAGCAAGGGCGATCATCAATTTGTAAATTTCAAACTTCGCCCCCACATCAATGCCGCGGGTCGGCTCGTCCATCAGCAACACGTCGGGGTCCACTTCCATCCACTTGGCCAGAACCACCTTTTGCTGGTTGCCGCCGGAAAGTGCCTCCACGGTGGTTTCCAGCGAGGAGGTCTTCACGTTCATGCGCCGGCACTGCTCGGCAACAGCATCGCGTTCCTCCCTGCGGTGCAGGCGGCCCTTATAGATAAATTTTTTCAGATTCGCCAGCGAAACGTTCTCCAGAACGGATCGTATGGGCACCAGACCATAGCGCCGCCGGTCCTCCGAAAGCATCACCAGGCCGTCCGCGATATTGCCCTGAACAGTGAGCCTCTGCTTCTTCCGGCCCTTGATGAACACCTCTCCGCCGTCAGATGGATCGAGCCCGAACAGCGCGCGCACCACTTCCGTGCGGCCCGCGCCCATCAGCCCGGCAAAGCCCACAATTTCCCCCGCGCGGATGTGGAAGTTGATATCGTTGAACACCCCGGCGGAGGAAAAATGCTTTACGTCCAGCAGTACATCCCCCTTAGGCACATCCTCCCAGGGGTACTTGTTTTCCATTCTGCGGCCCACCATCAGTGCGATAGTCTCGTCCACGTCCAGTTCCGATGCCGGTCGGCTGTCCACCATTGTACCATCGCGCAGCACGGTGATATCGTCCGCGATGCGGAAAATCTCATCCATTTTATGGGAGATATAGATGACGCACGCGCCGCGTTCCTTCAGCATGCGAATCATATCGAACAGTTTTTCGATTTCCTTGTCGGTAATAGCGGATGTGGGCTCATCCATGATAATAATCCGTGGATTGTTGGATACCGCTTTGATGATTTCCAACATCTGGATATCGGAAACCGAAAGGTTTTTCAACTGCTCATAGGGCGAATAATGCAGCCCCTCCCGTTCCATCAGTGCCTGCGTCTGCCGGAACATCTCCGCCTTGTCCACCCGGCGGAACCGGTCCATCGGCCAGCGACCCAGAAAGATGTTCTCCGCCACGGTCATCTCCGGAACAAAGCTCAGCTCCTGAAAAATCATGGAGATACCCAGACTGCGGGCATGGATGGGATTGTCAATCTTCACAGGCTGGCCGTCAAGCAGAATTTCACCCTCATCCGGCTTATAGATGCCATTGATAATCTTCATCAGCGTCGATTTGCCTGCGCCATTTTCCCCGCAAAGTACATGGGTTGTACCCCTGCGCACCTTGAAGGAGATATGATCCAATGCCTTTACACCTGGAAATGATTTGGAAATATTCCGCACTTCCAGCTTGATATCCGTCTGCACCGATTATCCCCCCCCACTTTGCTGCATACATTCCCTATTTTTAGAACAACTTATGAACTGCTTGTCATTATGCTATCATCAGGACGAAATGTCAATCATTCAGATCAGGTTATCGTTGGTCTGTGATAACATCCTCCCCTGACGGACCGCCGGAAGCCACGGCTCCATCCTGAGGTTAATCCATTTGTTTATAATTCTTTATGCCAATATCCACACATTGTGAACTTCAGTATCGAAAGAGACTCTTCAGCCCACGGACCCTCGACAAAATCAGGACCGACGAGAGAGAACAGAGCCAGACCGCGGCAAACAAAAGAAGGATATATGCCAGAGGCCGCATGGCAGAACCACACAGCCACGTCATAAAGGCGTCGTAGGGCATCAGAACACGGCTGAATATCTCCAGAAAGGCTACATGGACGGCATATATCCCAAAGGCGGCACCGGAAAGCGTCTTCGTCAGAGCCCCCTCCGTCACGGCGTCACCACAAAGGGCGGAGATGAGGACGAACACAGCAGCCCCTGCCACAAACAGATGAAGCGAAAACACATCATAAAGATAAGCCCTGATGCCCGGGATATCCGCGATGAGCCGCTGCACAGCGATCGTGGACGCAACGGCCAGAAACAGCCCAAGGATATACAGTCCGGCCCGATACAGCCACGAAGGCGGGAAAACGGACAGATACCAGCCCAGCAGCAGATAACCTGTGAAGCCCGTCACACTTTGCATATAAAATTTCTTCATGAAGCCGTTTAAGGTCGGATAACAGCCGATTGTCAGAAAGTCCAGCATATTCGGGATAAACTGAACGACAACCGCAGTCAGGATGAAGCCCAGAATGTAAGTCCGGTTCTCCCTCCTCACAAACAGCCGCAGAAACGGGACAGACAGATAGACTCCCACCGTCATGAACATATACCACAGATGAGGATATTTCGACCCCTTAAAGCCCAGAATATAGTCCGCAAAATCTCCGGCATTCGCCGCTTTTCCAAGCACAGCGGGCAGGATAAAGGCGTAAAACACCCCGTAGAAGGACAGCCAGAACACTGTCAGCAGAGCAAGAGGCAACAGCCTGCTTTTATAAAAAATGCGGGGCTCAACGCGCTTATCTTCATCCAACAGCAGCGCGCCTGTAATCATCAGAAAAACAGGGACAGCCGCTCCCCGCCGCAGTCCATTGAAGATATTTCCCACAATAAAATCCATTTTATCCGTGGCCGGATAATTGAGGACAATATAGGCGCTGATGTGCCCCATCAGGACCATAGCAATCGCAGCAATCCTCATAACATCATATTTCAGAAGCCTTTGTTTCATTCCGCACTCCCCCTGCCGATGATGGACTCCATATATAATAACGGCTTCGGCTCCTGTGCTGCAAAATAAGGATAACATAAAAAATCATATTGCGGCATAAGTCTGAACTCAAAAAATCCATCGAATAGCAGATACCGGACAGTGGACTGGCAGATTATCTCTCCCGCCATTAATCCTGCGGCGGTGAATCGGAAATGCACACTTTCCCCTGACCCGACAGGATAAGGAAGAAGACGTCTCCTCCCGGTCCTCCAACCTGAACGGTCAGAGCAGGGGTAAAGGTCCCCCACACAGGAGAATAGGTCACAAAGGTCCCCGCTTCACCCACCACCCTGCCCCGACGCTTAAAGGAACACCCCACACTGGCCGCCAGACGTTCCGGCGCGCCTCTCCATTCCACAACAAGGTCCGTCTCTCCCTCAACACGCAGCGAGAACTTTCTCCCCGTCCGGTCCGCTCTCAAAAGAACGCTGTACAGCCAGTGCATGGCGCGTTCCGCCTCCTGCTTAGCCGTCTGGCGGGTCAGTGCGCTCATTCCCAGACTGCCCATCGTTCCCAGAATAGCCAAAACAGCCACGACCACCAGAAGTTCCGTCAGTGTAAAGGCACGGTGCGCCCGCTGGGCCCGGTATCCTTTCATCTCTGTCCACTCCCTCCGTTTTCAGTGTGTCAGCTTATAAACAAGGTATCATTAATATTATATGATGATATACTGCACGACCTGCACACAAAATTGAACAGAAGAGAAGTCAGGGGGAGCCTGAGCATCGTGCCAGGGCTCTGGACTGGAATTGCCGGAAATTTCTCCGCCTGGCCAGGGTTCACACACTGATTCGCACTGTCTTGCTGAATCAATTCCATCCTCCCACCTGATACTATCAGTGATTTCTCTTTTTTTCCGGCCAGGACACAAAATATTGAGAAAGAGTTACAATATTAAAAAATGAGAGGGAGTGCAGCGATGCAGGAAGTTTCAGGCACCATACAGGAGCTGGATTACATTTGTATCGGAGAATCCCTGGGCGGCAATCAGGACTGGCTCCCGGAATGGGACATGAACCGCGGGGGCTGTGCAGCGGTAACGGCCTGCGACCTCTGCATTTACCTTGCCATGAGAGAAAATTTTCCCGAGCTCTGTCCTTTTAGCCTGAACAGCCTCGATAAGGAGAACTTCATCCGCTTTACGCGGGTCATGAAACCCTTCCTCGCCCCGCGCTCCCATGGCATCGATTTCCTTGAGACCTATCTCGCCGGGCTTACGGACTACTGGCGCAGCACAGGGTACAGGGGCCTGCGGGCGGAGGGGCTGTCCGGCACAGTCTCCTGTGAAACCGCGGAGGCCCTTATCCGCCGCCAGCTCGGCTCAGGGCTCCCTGTCCCCTTCCTGATGCTGCGCCACAGCGACCCCTCCCTTGAGGACCTTGAATGGCACTGGTTCAATCTGGCAGGGTATAAAGAAACTCCGGAAGGACTGTCCGTAAAGGCCGTCACCTATGGAGCCGGGCAATGGCTGAACCTGAGGAGGCTGTGGGACACAGGGGAGAAACGGCGGGGGGGAATGATCCGCCTGTCCTGAACAAAAATAATCGGCCCCCTGCCGGAGACCGCGCAGGAATCTCCCGCTGGTTTTCCATCCGGCTGTCTGCTCAGTGACTGGCCCTTCCTTTCTCATCCTCCGTGTGAATGACGCAGCTGATGCGCCTCCCCAAACACTCATTGAGGCGTGCCTCAATACGGTGCGTCATAGCGTGGACATCCTTCAGTTTCATCTCGGGGTCACACTGCACATGAAAGTCGGCATAAATCACATCCCCAGACCGGCGGGAGCGTATTTTATGAATGCCGAGCACGTCCGGGTCGCTCAAAACGACTTCCGCGATACGCTCTGGGGCAATGGCAATGTGATCCGTCAGCTCGTCCGCCGCAACATGAAAGATCTCATAAGCCGCCTTGAGGATCACCAGACCAATAAAAAAGGAAATCACAGAGTCTGTCCATGCGGGGAAGCCCATATACTTGATAAGAACGGCGGAAGCCAGAACGCCGCATGTGACGTAAATATCGGAGAAAGTATGCCGGGCATCCGCCGTCAGGATGGAGGAAGCGAACCTCCGCCCCGCCAGCTGCTCCACAAAGGCAACAAAGATATTAAAGGCCAGAGTCGCAAAAATAAGCGACAACTCCACGCCGGAGAGCACACGAAAATCCGGATTTGACAGATTTTCAAAGCTTCGCTCAAAAACGCTGATCCCCAGATAAAACAACAGCGCAACGATAGCCAGGCTTGCCAGTGTCTCATAGCGGGCATGCCCGTAGGCGTGGTCAGCATCCCCAGGCTTACGGGCAATACGTATTCCGATGAGTCCCACAACATTCGAAAAACCATCCGTGATGGAATGGCAGCCATCGGCGATTACGGACTGCATTCCCGTCATAAGGCCGACAGCAATCTTGATGACGGAGACCAGGAGGTTACACAACAGGACAATCACCAGCACCGTCTGGACCCCTTTTGTGTTTTCCGAGGGCAATACCTCCTGCATTTTCCTCACCGGGCTCCCTTCAGGCTTGCTCCGGAATCGAATCCATGTGCAAGAATACGCGAAGCCTCCGGAAGATCAGGGCCGCAGCCAGACAGGAGACGAGGTCCCCCGGCAGGGGCATCAGCACAAAAGTCCACAGCAGCACATCAGCCCCCAGCGTTTTGCCCAGATACCAGCGGGCCACAACATAATAGTAAGGAATCCCGATGGCGTAAATCAGGACGATAGCCGCAACCCCTGCCAGCGTCCAGCTCCACAGTCCCGGCTTCAGCCGTCCGGCCAGAAAGCCCGCCAGCCAGGCCCCGGCTATAAAGCTCACAATGTACCCAAACGTGGGGTTCAGCACATAGCCCAGCCCCCCGCCCTGTGTGAACACCGGCAGACCGATGAGCCCTGCCGTCACGTAGACAGCCACAGCCACAGCGCCCCGCCGGCTCCCCAGCACAAGGCCGGACAGAACCACTGAGAGCGTCTGCAGCGTCAGCGGCAGAAGCGGCGTCGGTATCCTGATAAACGTCCCTGCGGCCACCAGCGCCGCGAACAGCGCGCAGAGCACAAGGTCCCGGATGTTCACAGACTTTTTTTTCACCGTTCTCATCCTTTCAGTCTCTGACAGGCCGGATCTGACAGACCTCCCCGGACCGGAGCGTGAGCCGGTCTCCCGTCTCCGTCTCCACCACCAGCCCGGCCTGAGCATCGATATCCACAGCGCGGCCCCGGAATGTCTCGCCATTCTGCTGATAGGTGATACCGCACCCGATGAGCAGCGACCGCGCCCGATAGGCCACCATCAGTTCCGGGTCCTCCAGCCGCCCGGCAAAGTCCATCAAACGCTCCGCAATGCCAGCCGCAATCTGTGCCCGGCTCGCGGTCCCGGGAACGCCCTCCGGGAAAAGTGAGCCTGCGATATCCGACAGCCCGCCAAAGTCCCGTGTTGTCACGTTGACCCCAAGGCCCACTACCACGCTTTCCACGCCACCGGTCGCAGGGCTGTTCACAGCCTCGCTCAGAATGCCGCACACCTTGCGTTCCCCCTGCCCCCGCCGGAGGTAAATATCATTCACCCACTTGATGAGCGGCCTTTCCTCCGTCATTTCCTCCAGTGTCAGACACACGGCGACAGCAGCAGCGGCTGTGATCATCTGGAACTGTTCCATAGCTGCCGTCGGACGCAGGATCAGCGTCATATAAATCCCTGTTCCCGGCGGAGAGGCAAAGCTGTGTCCCCGCCGTCCCCTGCCCGCCGTCTGCCGGTCGGAGGTCACAAGGGTTCCGGTTTCAGCTCCGCCCAGCGCCAGCCGCTTTGCGTAATTGTTGGTGGAGTCAACAGTTTCCAGACATATCACCCGGCGGACCGGGCTGTCCTCAGACAGGTACGCACGGATGGCCTCCTCTGTCAGGATATCGGGTTCCCCCCCGCAAAGCGGGCTTCCTGCCGGCCCGCAAAGCGGGTTCCCTACCATGGACATTCTGTTCGCCCCTTCCCACAAGTGAGTTTCCTGCCGACCCACAAAGTGGGTTTCCTGCCGACCCACAAAGTGGGTTTCCTACCGACCCACAAAGTGGGCTTCCTGCCGACCCACAAAGTGGGCTTCCTGCCGATCTTACTTCAGGAGTCCATTATACTCCGGACGTCGTTCATGCCCCTCCAGACGGACCAGGTCATGGGGACGGCGAGGAGAAAGGAGCAGATGTCCGAACAGGGCTGCGCCGTCTCAACGCCGAAAAGCCCAAGGAGCCTGGTAAGGATAAGGAGGGACGGGATGAAGAAAATACCGGAGCGCGCTGAGGCGATGACCGTAGCCCTCACGCCCTTGCCAATGGACTGAAGCAGCATATTGGAGAGGGTGAACGAAGCGTTCAGGGGGAGGGTAGCCATCTGCCAGCACAACGCGGTACCGCCGATGGCAATAACCTCCGGGTCGCTGCGGAAGAAGCGGACAATAGCTTCCGCATAGGCCGAGCACAGGATGGCCACGAACACAAGGAACAGTGTCCCGTACCGCACGCAGAATTTGTACGCGTCCTTGACACGCCCGTGCAGCCCCGCACCGTAGTTGTAGCTGCAAACGGGCTGAAAGCCCTGCCCAAAACCGATGAGCGCGGAGTTTGCAAACAACATCACCCTGTTGACCACGGACATTCCGGCAATGGCGGCATCCCCGCCCAGCGTCCCGGCCATGTGGTTCAGCAGGACCGTGGAGAAGCTCATCAGGCCATTCCTGAAGAGAGAGGGTGAGCCCCCGTTCACAATCTCCAGCAGGTAGTGGAGGTTCAGGCGGATATTACGGGGCCGGAGACGGAGGTTGGGGCCCCGTGTGCTGCCAAAGAGCAGAATGCAGAAGCTCACACACTGACTCAGGGTTGTCGCCCAGGCCGCGCCGGCCACCCCCATCCCAAAGACAAAGATGAACAGCGGGTCCAAAGCAGTGTTCAGCACAGCCCCGCTCACCAGGCCCATCATAGCGTAAACCGCACTGCCCTGATAACGGAGCTGATTGTTCACCACAATCTGAGAAGTCATCAGCGGTGCTCCGTACAGGATAATCCTCATGTAGTTCTGCGTATCCTGCACGATGGTTTCTGTCGCCCCCAGCGCATAGGAGAGCGCCTCCAGTCTGAGGAGTCCGGCGAGCAGGATGCCCGTCCCCAACAGAAACGCCAGAGAAAAGCCCGTTGCGGCCATCTCCTCCGCCTCCCGCATTTCTCCGGCCCCCAGCCTGCGCGACAGGTAATTTCCAGAACCATGTCCACAGAAGAAGCCCACAGCCTGGATGATATTCATCACTGGCAGGACAACGCCAACGGCAGCAGTGGCCTGGGTGGAAATACGCCCGACAAAGAAGGTGTCCGCCATGTTGTAGAGGTTCGTAACCATCATGCTGATGATTGTCGGAACCGAAAGGGCCCCAATCAATGCAGGAATAGCCGTCTCCGTCATGTATTTATGGCGCGCTGCCAGGGATTGGGAGGCAAACCGCCGGATCTGCCCGTCCCACAAAGTGGGCTTCCTACCGGCCCCGGATGCGGCTTCCCGGCTGTCCCCGGCTCGGGCCTGCCGTGTGGATACCTGTGTCATTGAGCGCCTCCCGTGCTTACCTCTTGAAAAGCCCGCCCAGGCCCTTCTGAATTTCCTTGCTCAAATCCTCCCTGAGCTTATTCCTGAACTGTTCTTCCCTGCTCCTGCCGGACTCCTGCCGGGCCTGCTGCTGATTCTTGTTCCCCTGAGGCTGCGGCGACGGCTGTGTATTTCCTTTGGGGATGATTGCGTCAATCAGCTTGTCCGCTGCCTTATCACTCGCTTTCTTCACGACATCCTCTTTCTTAACGTTCTGCTTGGGAGCCGACGGCTGCTGGTTCGCTTCCTGCTTTGCCTGCGCAGACCTGTCGTCCTTCCTTGTGGAGTCACCAATTTTGATATTGGAGAATGAAGGAGACTTTGCCTTGCCCGTAATCCTGAGGCTCATGACTCGGAAGTCCGCTTCCGATCCGGCCTCCTTCGCTCCCCTCCAGCCGCTGCCAAAGACCAGCTTCAGGCTGTTCTCAAGGCTTTTTCCACCTTTCAGGACAGATTTCAGCCCGTCAAAGGAGCCCTTGCCGCCACCCACCAGCGCGTTGATGAGCTGGTAGTTCAGACTGCCCTCCGCGGTGAGGCTGAGCGTTGAGTCAAAGTTGACAGCCCCGTCCTGCGGCAGCCTGGCATAGATATAAAGCGGATTGTTCTTCGACGCTTTGATAATGCTTCCGGCCTTCAAAATCAGCTTGCCGGTCTGGATGGAGAATGGCGCTGTGACGCTGGCGTACTGGATGCCCTTCGTGCCGTAAAGGCTCGTGGCAAGGTCCAGCCACTTGAAGCCCGTGATAGCCCCGGCTCCCATGGAGAACTGTCCGCTGCCGGAATAGCTCAGCTGTTTGGCCGTGCTGCCGGAGAGCTTCAGGCTCAGTTTGCCCAGCCCCGTGATTTTCCCTCCCAGTCCCCCAGTTGCATCCTGAATCAGCGCGTTGACATCCACGCCGCTCGCCTCGAGCTGATTCGTGAAGGTGGACTTTGACAGGTCACAGGTCAGATTGTTCTTTGCCGTACCCCCGTAAGCTTTCGCCGTACCTCCCGTGGAAGCGAAGGTATTCCCCGCCAGGGACAGCGGCAGACTGACATTGGAGAGGTTCAGTCCAAAGGCTTTGACCCCGGCCGATGAGATTGTCCCCTTGCCGGAATTGCCTTTGGCGTCGCTGATGAGATTAAAAGTCAGATCCGCCTTGCCGGAAAGCTGCCCCTTCAGATCGGGGAGGTTCTTCGTCAGAGCCGCAAGATCCAGCCCCTTTCCTCGAACAGCGATATCTGCCTTCACTTCCGGACTGGTCTGTACCGTGCCCGATGCGGTCAGGGGGGCACCCCCCACTTCGGCCGAGAAACTGTTGAGCTTCAGGTTCTGCGCTGTGCCGGAGACGTCCGCCGCCAGATTGCTGAGCGTGAGGCCGCTGGCCGTGAGGCTCTCCGCACTGGCATCCAGCGTGATCTTCTCAAGTTTTTTCAGGTCGCCGCCCAGTGCCGCTGTCACCTCGATGTCCTTAACCGCAAGCATATTCAGTGCCTTAAGGCTCGCTGAGGAAATCAGGAGTCTGACGGACGGATTAGGCAGTTTGCCCTGAATTTTTACGCCAGCGTTGACGTTTCCCTTGAGAGCATAACTGTCGATGTCGGGAACGTAGGCCTTCAGAGCTGCGGGGGAGGCCGTCACTGTCGCATTGATGCTGACATCCGGCGTGGATGAGGAGACAGGCCCCACCGTGCCGGAGACGTTGATGGGCATTCCATTCAGCGTCCCGCTGCTCTTCTGGAGGGAGAGAACATTGTTCGCGAATGAAAAAGTCAGAGAGGGTTTATCCAGCGTCTGTCCCCAGCCGGAGAACGAGGGGCTGCTGATCGTTCCGGAGACAGCCGGGTTCGACAGGCTACCCTTAACAGCAAGAGAAGCCGAGACCTTGCCTCTGAGACTGTACTGCGATGCGTCCGGAATCATATCTGACACTCGCTCGATGTCAAGATCCCTGAGGTCAGCTGTCATGTCCAGCTTCGGAGCCACGGGGAGAGAAGCGATTTTTCCCTGAAGGTACCCCTGCGCCCCCTCGAAATTAAACTTGCTGTTGATGGACGCTGTCTCGCCCTTGCTGAGCTTGCACTGCACCGCAATGTTGGTAACGGCCCGGTCCTGATAGCTGATTTTGGGAGCGGAGAGGTTTACCGTCCCGTTCAGGGCATTTGCCGGGCCCTGGATGTTCATATTGAAAGACGCTATACGTCCGCCCAGCCCCTTCAGCTCCGGAAGGCGAAGGGCCTTGTCCAGACCCTCCAGCACCGCGTCGCCCGCATCCAGTTTCAACATAATGGAAGGGACCTTCCCCGGGTGCGTCGCGATGGCTATCTCTCCGTTGATTGGAATATTCAGGATGGAAGACTGAATATCGCTGACGGTGACACGCCCCCCCGAATAGCTCACCCTGGCCGCAACCCGCTCGACTGGATAACCGCTGATCTTCGTCCCATTATAACTCAACGTGCCCTTGATTTTGAGCGTCTCACTGGTCCCGGTGGCCTCAAGGTTCAGGCTGGCCGTCCCGTCGTAATCCTTCGCCTTAAGGAAGGAAGGCCACAGTGCGGTGAGTTCTTTCAGGTCAAGCCCCTGCACTGAGCCCTGAAGGTTGAGCTCATTGGTCTTATCAGTGGGAGAGACAGGCTGAATACCGCCGATCGCCAGTATTTTTCCCTTCCCGAAGTTCACGTCCGACCGATGGATGACGACTCCGCTGCCCACATCCAAATCCGCGCCGCCCTTAACGGGCACACCATTGACACGGCCATTCACGTCCACAGCCAGAGCCGTACCCTGAATGCCAGCTCCCACCTGAGAGACCTCCACCGTCCCCCATCGGGAGGTGAAGCGGCTGTCCACCAGACGGATATGGTCGATGGGAATCCCGGAACTCCCGTCCCCGCCTTCCGGCAGCCTGATCTTCTGAATGTCCCTGATGAAACTGTCCAGATCCATCTCAATGCCGCCGACGGCAACATCCGCCAGGCGAATCGCCCCGCGGAACAGCGCGCCGAAACTGACTCTGGCAGCAAGCGACTTCCCGGCAAGAATCTTTGTGCTCCCCGCCGCAGCAAGGGTGAAGTCATGCATCTCATAGCCTTTAACGGGGTTTCCGCTGACACCGGCAGCCTCAAGCTCCAGATTCAGCTGCTCCAGGAGAGCTTTCCGGGCAATGCTCAGAATCAGTTCACCGCCGAAATCGATGTACGAAAGGATGCCGCCCGCCACAACCAGAAGAAGGGCAAGCCCAAGCAGGCATTTCAGCAGGACATGGCCTCTCCTTCCCCCTGTGCCGCGCTCCTGACCTTCTGTGTGCATCATAAACAGCCCCACTCCCTTTTAAAATTCAAATCCCGTGGTATATTTTACATTAAGGCTCTGATGTCTGAGCCTAAAAAAACGGAGGTGCGGCAAGACATGGCCCCAAAACGTCAAAGTCAGAAACGTCAAAATCGAGGCCTCTCACGGCTGACCGGAATGAGCCCCAAACAGCTCCTTGTTTTTCTCCTGATCCTTTTGGCAGGATGGGGCGCGGCCAGATTGACAGGACAGAACGTCTCTCTGGAAGACCTTTTTTATTCACTCCTTGGGGAAACTCAGTCGGAACAGCCTAAAGCCCCCGGAACCACCGGGAACGGCGGCGGATCCGCTCCAATGGAGGTCCGGACCGGAGACAAACTGGAGGGAACTGTCAGCCGCGTGGTGGACGGCGACACCCTTGTGGTTGATGTGGACGGTCAGTCCCGCCGGGTGAGGCTGATTGGCGTGGACACGCCGGAGACCGTTCATCCAAAGAAAAAGGTGCAGACCTACGGCCCGGAGGCCAGCGCTTTTACAAAGAAGGAACTGGCAGGACGACACGTCTGGCTGGAGTATGACGTCGCGCCCCTGGACCGGTACCAGCGGCATCTGGCCTACCTCTGGCTGGAAGCTCCTTCCGGTGGAGAGGACGCCATACGGCGCGGAATGTTCAACGCCCGGCTGCTGCTCGGCGGCTACGCCAAAGTGATGACCATCCAGCCCAACTCACGCTACGCGGACCTGTTCGCACGCTTTCAGGAGGAGGCCCGCAAAGCGAAGCGCGGGCTTTGGGGAAAATAGCCCAGACCGCCGCTCAGTTCCGCCGCTTCAGCTCCGCGGCCAGGGCGCGCATTTCCGTCAGGTCCTCCGCGGTGGCCTCCCCCCGCTTCATTCTGGCGTCCAGCTCCCTCAGCCTCCCCTCATCCCGGCGGCGTCTGAGGGCAGCGCACACCACCTCCCAGGGGGTGGTGCCAGACGGAGCTGTGCGGGAGGAATCTGTGAGCTCGTCGCAGAAAGCATCCCCGCCGGAGATAATCGACAGGGGCCAGCTGTCACCCAGTGAGAGCCAGCGTGCTTCCAGCGTTTCCGGCGATTCCATCAGGATGGCCATCGCCACCTCTCTGACGCGCTCGCTGCTCAGCAGGCCCAGAATCTCCTCAGGACGGACACGACGGCGAAGCTCTCCGCCGCGCCACAGGAGGGAACAGAGGGCGGATTCCAGAGGATCCGGGGCAGGCTTCTTTTCCTCCTCTTCTGAGTCATCCCGTTCGGGGGCCGGCACAGGGCGGAGGACCCCGCCTCCTTTCCGCCGAAAGGTCTCCAGCTCCCGCCAGAACTCGTGCGGATAGAGCCCAAGAGCCCCGGCCAGCTCCGCCCCGTATGGGGCAATGGACGAGGGGTCCAGCTGGATGAGCCCCCCCATCAGGGATTCGACCCCCGCCCGCCGCGTCTGAGGTGAGGCCAGCGACTCCCGGACAGACACGAGATGCTGAAGGATCAAAGGCCGCGCGTTTTGGAGAGCCTCCTCAAAGGCCAAGCTGCCGCCGGGGGAGGACAATAGTTCATCGGGATCCTTGCCGGAGGGCACGGTGACGACCTGCACGTCCAGCCCCAGTCCCTGAAGGATGTACATTCCCCGGATGGCAGCCTCCTGCCCTGCCGCATCGCTGTCATAACAGATGAAGCACCGGTCGCTGAAGCGCTTGAGCAGCCGTGCCTGGTCCTCCGTCAGCGAGGTTCCCAGCGAGGCCACCGTCTCAGGAAAGCCGCACAGATGGAGCCGCAGCGCGTCCATGTATCCCTCCACCAGAATGGAACGCCCCCGTTCCCGAATGGCCTTCCGCGCCTCGTGCAGCAGGTAGAGGGTCCGCCGCTTGCTGTAGATTTCCCCCTCGGGACTGTTGATGTACTTCGCGCCCTCCCCGTCCACCAGCCGGCCGCCAAAGGCAATGACCCGCCCGGCAATATCGCGGATAGGGAACATCAGCCTTCCCCGGAAACGATCATAGAGCCCCCCCCGCTGCCCCTCCACGGCCAGTCCGGTAGCCAGAATCTGCCGGTCACTGACGCCCGCTTCCCTCAGATGCCTCAGCAGCGAATCCCATGAGCTGGAACTCCAGCCCAGGCCAAAGCGCGCAGCGTCCCGTTCGGTGAGAGCCCTTCGTTCCATGTAAGCCCTGCCGGCGGCCCCCTCCGGAGCACGAAGCTGGGCACTGAAGAACCGGGCCGCCAGATCCGTCACCTCATAGAGGCTGCCATCCCGCTTTTTCTTCCCCGTCCCCTTTGAGAGGGTCACACCGGCGCGGGCGGCCAGAAGCTCCAAAGCCTGCGGAAAATCCAGCCCCTCCGTCTCCATAACGAAGGTAAAAACGTCCCCCCCCCTGCCGCAGCCAAAGCAGTGGTAGTTCTGTCTCTCCTGACTGACATGAAAGGATGGGGTCTTCTCGTTGTGGAAGGGGCAGAGGCCGATGTAGTTTCTCCCACTCCGGCGCAGGCGTACCCTGTCGCCAATAAGGTCAACGATATCCAGCCGCTCCTTGATGAGTTGAATGTCACTGCTGCTCAATCTAAGCTCAGAGGGGCTTTGACCGTCCGCGGTGCCATCCCCCCAGAAACCCCCTTCCCCACACTCTGTTTCTCCCGTGTCGGGAACATTATAGCATTTACCCCACAGGCAGCCTCCACTCCGGGTGAAGCTCTGCACCCGCTCCTGTTCCAAACTCCTGTTATCCGGGATGTGACAGTTTCTCAGAACACTTATTGGATGAAATTATCACAGAACCGTGATGTCCCCCTGTCCGGCCCCTTGTTCTTTGTGAAATTTCACGCTATAATATCAAAGTTTTAAGCCCTGCCTCTCCGAACCCAGCCCCGCGGCGGGAGCGTTTCAATCACCCGAACGGCGGGAACGATTCAAAATGCGGGAGAGGCCATTAGACCATAGGGAGGAGGTGGAAGTCGTGCGGCACTACGAGATGCTGACCATCCTGAGTCCTGACCTTGAGGACCCCAGGGAGGAAGCCGGAAAGATCGAGGAGGTCGTGCGCAGCCTTGGCGGCAATGTCACCAAGGCAGATGTTTGGGGGAAGAAGCCGTTGTCTTATCCCATCCGGAAGAAGTCCGAGGGGAACTATGTGCTCTTCAATTTTGATCTGGAACCCGCTCAGACCTTTGAGCTGCGGCGTGTTCTTGGACTGCGTCCAAACGTCTATCGCCAGATGATGCTGGTTCTGGACGAATAGCCCGCTGGACGTGTGAACAGGAGGATGACGTGATGGCCAGAGGATTTAATAAGGTCGTCCTGATGGGGAACCTCACGCGCGACCCGGATGTGCGTTATACGGTGGAGAGGCGGGCCTGGGCCCGTTTCACGGTGGCCGTAAGCTATTCCTGGAAGAACAAGAACGGTGAGTTTCAGGACGGGGCGGATTTTGTGCCCGTCGTCGCCTGGGGCCCCCTGGGAGAAAACTGCGGCCGCTATTTGAAAAAGGGGCGGCCTGTCCTTGTGGAGGGCAAAATTCAGACGCGCAGCTATGACGCTGCAGACGGCTCCGGCAAGAGGTACGTCACGGAGGTCATCGCGAACGACGTCGTCTTCCTTGGCGGCCGGAAGGACAACGAGAGTTCTTCTTATGACGCCCCGCCGCCGCCCGCGGGTCAGAGGGGCGGTGCGTCGTCGCCGTCGTTCCCCGGCGACGAGGATTTTGGCAAGAGTATCAACGAGAAGGGGTTTGACAAGGATTTCGGCAGTTTCCCGGATGATTTTGCCGAGATGGAAAAGGACTCCGGAAATCCGGAGACGGACATCCCCTTCTAAATAAGTTTTTTACATCTCCTGAGAGGAGGATATCAATGAACGAGAGAGAAGCCAGACCGGCACCCGCCGGTGCTCCGCGCGGCAACATGCGCAGGGGGACCCGGCGTCGTCCGAAGTTCTGCTATTATTGCGTGGAAAAGCAGGAAAAGGTGGATTACAAGGACGTGGAGAAGCTGAGGAAGTACATCAGCGAGAGGGGCAAGATTATTCCCCGCCGTGTCACGGGCAACTGCGCCAAGCACCAGAGGCTTTTGACGGAGGCCATCAAGAGGGCGCGCTACATGGCCCTGTTGCCTTACTCGATGGACTAAGCGCGAGTTTCGGCGGACTGAAATTTATGAGGGGAGGCCGGACGGCTCTCCCCTCTTTAGTTAAGAACTATTAGTTAAGAACTGAAGGAGGGGACCCCCATTTTTAAGGACGGGCGTGGCGCGCCTCTGGGTCGCGCAATCTTTTTTTCCGTTTTGACGAGCCTCCTCATCGGCGTGGGGATGCTCTTCCCGCTGCTGAGCTTCTGGGGACTGCTGCTCTGCCCGCTGCCACTGGCCCTTCTGGGCTGCCTGGACGGGGGGCGGTGGCTGGGGGCCGGAATATTTCTGACGGAGGGTCTGCTGCTGACCCTCTCTCCTTCCCTGTCCTTTTACTTCCTGCTGGGCTGCTCCCCCCTGTCCGTGGGGCTTTTCCTCCTTGCGGAGAAGCGGGAGAAGCTGCAGTGGACCGGCGGCGAATCTCTGTTCGGGGCCCTGATTGTCTCCATTCTGTCGAAGCTGGCGCTTCTGGCCTTCTTCTGGGTGCTGACGGGACGCAACATTCTTGTCCCCGACCTGGCGCAGATTGAGCTCCTTTTTTCGGAGACAGGAACGCTTTCACTGGAACAGCGTCAGGGTTTTCAGGAGGCTCTGCGCCAGACGGCCGCGCTTCTGCCCTATATGACCCCCGCGATGATCCTCCTGTGGTCCGGGCTGGAGTCCCTTGTCAACTATCAGTTTTGCGGGCGTTTTCTGCGCCGCCGCGGCACCGAACGGTGTCTCCCTGCCCTGCCGCCCTTTGCGGAGTGGCGTCTTCCCGCTTCCCTTCTGCCCGCGATGATTCTGTCCATTATTGCGGGCTTCTTTCTGGACACGGACCAGTGGTTCAGGGCCTCGATGTTCGTGGTCAACCTGAGGCTGGTGCTCAACGTCCTCTTCTTCATTCAGGGGCTTTCTCTGGCCTTCTGGTGGATGACCTACAGGGGATTCCGTCCCCTTACGCGCTTTCTGCTGTTCCTCCTTGCGCTGTTCCCGCTGACGTGGATCTGGCTTATCCTCCTGGGAATGATAGACATGACCTTCGGCATCAGAGCGCGGGTGAGACGGCGGGGACCGTAGCGGAGCGGATGCAGCCTCCAGCGCATTCGGGGAGAGTCCACGTCCTGATCAGTCCTCATCAGGAAGCGCGGGGCGTCAAAAGGCGCAGTCAATATCGAAAGGAGATTTTCTCATGCAGGTAATTCTGAAGGCGGACGTCAACAAGTTGGGTGCAGCGGGAGCTCTGCTGAACGTGAGCGATGGCTATGCCCGCAATTTTCTCTTCCCCCGGGGGCTGGCTGAGGAGGCCACGCCGAGCCGGATAGCGGCCTGGAAACAGGAGCAGGCCCACAAGAAGGCAAAGGATGAGAAGAAGCGTCAGGAGGCCGAGCAGGCACGCAAGGGGCTTCAGGGCAAGACGGTGCGCATAGAGGCCAAGGCCGGTGAGAACGGCAAGCTTTTCGGCAGCATCACCACGGCTCAGGTGGCCGACGCTCTGGGGGAACAGTTCCAGCTCACGGTGGACAAGCGCGATATCAAGATGGAGGACGCGGTCAAGCAGTCCGGCAGTTATCCCTTCTCCCTGAAGCTCTACACCGGCATTCAGGCTGAGATGACACTGACCGTCGCCGTCAAAAACAGCTGATTCATGCCGCTTTACGACAGGATTCCTCCGCAGAATCTCGATGCGGAGCGCGCCGTGCTGGGCGCGTGTCTTTTGGAACACGAGGCCCTTGGGACCGCCATTGAGACGCTCCAGCCGGAGGACTTCTACGACCTGAACCACCGCACGCTCTACGAGGCCATGACCGCTATGTATGCGGCCAACCGCCCCGTGGACCTTGTGACAATCAAGGATGATCTGGACCGGCGGGGCGTGTTTGAACGGCTGGGGGGGCAGCCCTTCCTCGCGGGTCTGGTGGCCGGTGTCCCCACCACGGCCAATGTGGGCTACCACGCCGGAATTGTCAAGGAGCGCTCCATCCGGCGGCGGCTCATCGACGCAGGGAGCAAAATCGCCAGCCTGGCCTACTCCAGCGACATGGAGAGCGTTATGATCCTTGATGAGGCGGAGAGGATCATCTTTGAGGTGGCCCAGGACCGAAACCGCGTGGACTTCCGCCCTGTCAGCGAAATTTTAGGCACGGCCTTCCAGAAAATTGAGCAGCGCTACAACCAGAGCGGCTCGGATGTCAGCGGGTTTGAGTCCGGATTCGCAGACCTGGACAGCCTGACGGCGGGTTTTCAGCCGGGCAGCCTGAATATTGTGGCCGCCCGGCCCTCCATGGGAAAGACGGCCTTCGCCCTCAACATCGCCCAGTTTGGCGGCGGCGGCAGCAACGCAGCGGTCCTGATCTTCAGCCTGGAAATGTCAGCGGAGCAGCTTGTGCAGCGTATGCTGGCTTCCCAGGCGGAGGTGGACATTCAGGCGATGAACACAGGGACAATGGGACGGAGCGAGTGGGACGACCTCACCAACGCGGCGGGGGTTCTCACCCGACGGCCCATTTTCATCGACGACAGCTCCATGCTGACAACGATGGACTTCCGCGCCCGGTGCCGCCGGTTCAAAGCCCGCTACCCCAGTCTGGGGCTCATTGTGGTGGACTACCTTCAGCTCATGAGCTTCGGCGGACGGCAGACGGACAACCGGCAGCATGAAGTGGCGGAGATATCCCGGATGCTGAAGGGCGTGGCCAGGGAGCTGAACTGCCCGGTGATTGCCCTGTCCCAGCTCTCCCGCGAGTCGGAGAAGCGGCCGACCAAGAAGCCCGTGCTCTCCGACCTTCGTGACTCCGGCGCCATCGAGCAGGATGCGGACACGGTCATGCTCCTTTACCGCGAGGACTACTACGAGGAAACCCAGCCCGGCCTGGACAGCGAGGCGCAGGTCAATCTCGCAAAGAACCGCAACGGCCCCACAAACACCATCCGGCTCATCTTCCAGCGGAACATCACACGCTTCCGCAACGCAATCGGAAATTACCAATAAAAAAAGGGCCCCTGTGGGGCCCTTTTCATTCCTGAGGTTTTTCAGTTACTTCGGCAACACGCCCGCCTCGGCATAGTATTTCTTTGCGCCGGGATGGAGAGGAAGCCCCGCGATATCCTTCACGGCCGCTGCGGCAGTCAGGCCGCGCAGGTTCACCTGGGCCTCGCCCAGGGCGCCGATGTTCTCCCAGAGGGTCTTCGTCAGGTCATAAACAGTCTCCTCGTCCAGGTCCCCGCGGCAGAACATCACCATCTTGATGGCAGTGGTGTGGACGTCCCTGTCCTGGTTGGGATAGGTCCCGGCAGGGATGGTGAAAGCGGCATACCAGGGGAACTTCGCCTGAAGCGCGGAGAGAATGGAGGCATCAATATCCACCAGGCGGCAGCCCGCGGTGGCGGCCTGGGTCACGGCTGAGGCAGGGGCGCCGGACATGATCCACGCGCCGTCGATGGTCCCGTTCTGAAGCATCTCGGCGGCATCGGTAAAGGTGATGTATTCGCAGAGGATGTCGCTCGGGAACTTCAGGCCCGCGGCCGTGAAATGGTTGTCGCACTCGCCGTAGACACTGGAACCCGCGGAGGCCACGGCAAACCGGTGCCCCTTCACGTCCTTCAGCGTGCTGATGCCGGACTTCTCCGTCACTACCACCTGATTCGGGTTGAAGTACAGCCCGGCAATGACCTTCAGGTCCTTGTAGGCATAGCCTTCAAAGTTGTCCGTCCCGTTCAGGCACTGATAGCAGTTGCTGGAGATGGCAATGGACACCTGAGCCTCCCCCTCAGAGACCAGACCCAGATTCGCGATTCCTCCGGCGGACGCCTGACTGGACGCCTTCACATAGTCAATCTTCGTGTCCCACAGGTTCGTGATGGCGGCTCCCACCGCGTACAGCGCCCCGGAGGCGGAGGCCGTCGGGAAATTGATCACCACAGGCTCATGGGCCAGCGCCGGCGCGGAAAGCAGCGCCAGCACAGCAAGGACAGACAAAATTCTCTTAACACCACTCATCGATAAGAACTCCTTTACAGAGAAATCACACGCCGCTTCGGCGTGAAAAACACTGAAAGAAAATCACGGCGGCCAGCACAGCGAAGCCGGCGGCGTCCGTCACAAGGCCGGGATAGAGCATCAGAGGGGCCACGGCAATAAGGATAAAACGTTCCGGCCAGGAGCACCGGCGCATGAACCAGCCCTCAAGCCCCCCCACCAGCGCAACCGTCCCGGCAGAGGCGGTGAATACAGCCCACAGGCTCGCCGCCAGAGTAATGGAGGGATCAGCCCCGATAAGCAAAATGGGATTGTCGAGGAAGAAGAACGGGAGGATAAACCCGATCAGGCCCAGGCGCACGGACAGCAGCCCTGTCAGGGTCTGATTGGAGCCCGCAATCCCCGCAGCCACGTAGCTGCTCATGGCGACAGGCGGCGTGATGTTGGACAGGCAGGCATAAATGAGGCAGAACATATGCGCCGCGACAGGCAGTACCCCCACCCGGATAAGGACCGGAATGGCCACCGCCTGAACGATGACATAGGCGGCCACGCCGGGCACGCCCATCCCCAGGATGGTGGAAAGGATCATCACCAGAACCCCTGCCGTGTAGACGCTGCCCTCCTGTACGACGGAGAGAATAAGATACCCCACGTTCAGCCCCAGGCTCGTGAGCGTCACAGTGCCGATGATGACGCCGATAATGACGCAGCACACCCCCACTGCGACAGCTCCCCGCGCCCCCTCCGCCGTGGCGGCCACAATCTTGTCCCAGGTCATGCGGGTGTCCCTGCGCAGCCAGCTCGCGGCGACCGTGGCAAAGAGGGCGATGACGGCGGCAAACAGCGGCGTGTAGCCCACGGACATCAGCGCAATGAGAACCACAAGTGGGATGAGCAGGTGTCCCTGCTCCCGGATGACCTTCACGGCGTTCGGGATGTTCTCCTTCGAGAGGCCGGAGAGCCCCAGCCGTTTCGCCTCAAAATGCACGGCAAAGAGCAGTCCCAGGTAATAGAGAAACGCGGGGACAACAGCGGCCAGCATTACCCATGTGTAGCTCACGTTGAGAAACTCCGCCATGACGAACCCAACCGCCCCCATAATGGGAGGACAGAACTGCCCGCCCGTGGAGGCCACAGCCTCCACCGCCCCGGCAAATTCCTTCCGGTAGCCCGTCCGCTTCATCAGGGGAATGGTGAAGGTCCCCGTCGTGGCAACGTTGGCAATGGCCGAGCCGTTGATCATGCCCATCAGCGCAGAGGCCAGCACCGATACCTTGGCCGGACCGCCCGGCGTGCGCCCCACCAGCGTCAGGGAAAAGTCGTTGATGAATTTGGAAAAGCCGCTGTACTTCAGGAAAGCTCCAAACACCACGAACAGGAAAATATACGTCGCGGAGACGCCGATGCCCGTGCCCAGAATCCCCTGCGTGCCCCAAAACAACATGGACAGCACGCGCTTCAGGGTGAAGCCGTTGTGGCCCAGCTGCCCCGGAAGATACTGGCCGAACCAGTTGTAAGCCAGAAAGATGGCCGCCAGAATCATCAGGTTCCCCGACGTGCGCCGGGCCGCCTCGAAGACCAGCAGCACCCCCAGCGCCGCCACCGCCAGCTCAAACGGAGTGAGCCGCCCGCCGTTCATGGCAATGCGTGGGTAGTTTATTATAAGATAGCCCAAGGCAAAGCACGTCAGTGCGATAAGGAGGATATCCCTCAGCGGGGGCAGCCTCCGCACCCGGAGTTCCCGGCGGGAGGCCGGGTACAGCAGAAAAGCAAAGCACAGCAGAAAAGTACAGTGAAAGGCCCGCAGGTTGACGGCGCTGATCACGCCAAGGGTCGTGAAGTAAATCTGGAAGGCCGCCCAGGCGCACAGCAGAAACGTTACCACTGCAGCCAGAGCCCCCTGATATGTTCGGGTCCGGGACTCCGCTTCCTTCTCCTCCAACAGGGCCTGGGCTTTCTGTTCCGTCCCGGCACGCGCCTCTTTGATGTCCTTGCCTTCCATTTCTGTCATACACCACTTGCCGCTGAGATTCTCTGAAGCAATATTACCTTTATTTTATTCTATCATGTTTTTTTTACGGGCGTCAATAACGCGCAGAGGGGACACAGTTCTGCGCCATCCCTGCTGCATAGTTCAAAATTATCGTGCTCCGCGCCTGATCGACAGCGCTGGACCGGAACACAGGCCGGGACTCCTTTCCCCACTCCCCTGCCAGAGTCCGGGCGAAATCCCCCGGCGCACAGCGGGACTTCAGAGCCCCCCGCCCCAGGACCTCCCTCCCATGACAGACGCAGACCATGACGTAATACCCGCCCTGCCCCGCGGGGGCGGCGGGAGGGTTTCCGACGGGCACGTCAGAGTGACTGGTGCGCGGCGTTATCCCAAGGATGGTATCCTTATATCCCTGAGGCATAGGGAGCCCGCTGAGGCTCTCCGGCGCAGCCCAGTGCAGGGTTCCCCCATCCCTGTCGAACAGACGCTCCGGGATTGCTGCCGCGCGGCACACGAAAGGAACGATAAGGACTTCCCCTGCCCCGATTTCGTAGAGCCAGGGCTCCCTTGCCCCACCCACCTCCACCGATATCCCGGATTCCTCCAGGAATTCTGTGATGAGCCGCTGTTCCGCGGAGACATCCTCCTTCTCAAGATGACCGCCCAGAAGCTCAAATTCCTGCCGCTCATTTTTCCGCAGCAGCAGTTTTCCATCCAATTCCAAAACGCCCTTAACAGAGACGCTGAAAGAGTCCATATCTGCCCATCCCCTGCCTGTTCCGCTGCCTGTTGACACAGAGATACAGTTTAAGGTACCTTATTCAGAATAACAAGCCAGGGGGGGCAGAAGTGGTGACAAACAGCGAAAGGCGCGACAGCGGAATGCTGTACATCGCCGACGGGGCCGTGATGCAGGAGCAGGCCGCGGCGCGGCGGCTGACACAGAAACTCAACACGATGGACAGGGCGGACTTCGAAGGGCTGAAGGCGGTCGTCAGGCAGCTGCTGGGCAGGTCGGACGGGGCAGTCATCAATCCGCCCTTCTACTGCGACTATGGAAAGAACATCGAAGTGGGCAAAAACTTCTTCGCCAACTACAACTGCACTCTCCTCGACGTGAGGAGGATCCTCATCGGGGACAACTGCCAGCTGGCCCCCAATGTGGCCATCTACACCGCCGGGCACCCCATCCATCCCGCCAGCCGGAACACCCTTTTTGAGTACGGCGCAGAGGTCGTCATCGGCAGCAACGTCTGGATTGGAGGGAACACCGTCGTCTGTCCCGGAGTGCATATCGGCGACAACACGGTGATCGGGGCGGGCAGTGTCGTCACGAAAGACGTTCCTGACTGGACCGTCTCCGCCGGGAACCCCTGCAGAGTGATCCGGGAAATCACAGAGGAGGACCGCTGGGTTTATTTCAGGGGGCAAAGGGCCGACGAGGAGGCCGCGCGGGAGATGCAGCGCCTCTGGCGGGAGGAGCCCGACGGGATACGCTTCCCGACAAAGACGGAGCCGCAGGGGTAATTTGACAGAGATATGGAGCGCCGCGGGAAAAATCCCTATTTTTTATTATTGATTATCCTTGACCTTCATTATAGAATGGGTAGCTGAAAAATGCGGCGCTCTTCTTCCGGAGCGTCTTCAGCAAAATGAGGATGATCAATAATAAGAGGGAGGAAATATGCCCAATTTAACGCGAGCCATTGAGAAGTATATTCACGATCTTCTGGAGTCCGGGGAGGCGGCTTCCGTTTCCCTGCGGAGGAAGGAGCTGGCGGAGTCCTTCGGCTGCGTGCCCAGCCAGATCAACTACGTGCTCCGCAGCCGCTTCACGCCGGAGCGGGGTTTTCTGGTGGAGAGCCAGCGCGGCGGCCATGGCTACATCCGCATCCTGCGCATCGCCTTCGAGGATCCGGAGGAGAAGATGAACCACATTGACGACATCGTGGGGGACTCCATCTCGGACCAGGAGGCTCACCGCCTTCTCCAGATTCTCCAGGAGCGGGACCTGATCACCGCCCGGGAGCGGCTGATCATCGAGGTGGCCCTTCGGCACTCCGATGAAATGGGACAGAGCGACTTTGACCTGTCCCAGCACAAGCGCAACACCATTCAGGCCGAGCTGCTGAAGCGCATGCTGCGCAGCCTGATGCTGGCTTAAAGGGGGGAAATCAATATGTGGCAGTTTTTTACGGAACGGGGCAAGAGAGTTATCCAGCTTGCTCACCATGAGGCTCTCAGGATGGGGCACCCGATGGTGGAGCCTGAACATCTGCTGCTTGGCCTTGTCCAGGAGGGCGGCGGAATGGCGTGCCAGGCCCTGATCGAGCTCGGCATCGAACCGGACCAGCTCTGCGCGCGCATCCGGGAGATTATGGGACGCTCTCAGCCCACATCCCAGCCCATTGACCTGCCCCTGAGCCCGCGCCTCCGCAAGGTTCTGGAGCTCTCTATGATTGAGGCCCGGAAACTGGGAGTCAATTACGTGGACACGGAACACATTCTGCTGGGCATTCTGGCGGACGAGGGCAGTCTGGCCGTCCAGCAGCTTCTGACGATGGGCATCACCCCTGACGCCGTACAGAATCAGGTCAATAAACTCACGAAGGAGAACGCCGCCGGGAACCGGGGGCCTGCCCCCCATGGGGGCAGCGCCGCCTCCGACCGCGACAGGCACAGAGGCAAGGGGAACGGGAAGGCCAAAACCCCGACGCTGGACCAGCTCGGCGATGACCTGACCCAGCGGGCGCGCAGCGGCGACCTGGACCCGGTCATCGGGCGCGACAAGGAGATCCGCCGCGTCATGCAGGTCCTTTGCCGCCGCACCAAGAGCAATCCCGTCCTCGTGGGCGACCCCGGCGTGGGCAAAACGGCGGTGGTGGAGGGCCTGGCCCAGCAGATTGCCTCCGGCGCCGTGCCGGACCCCCTGAAGGACAAGCGCATCGTCCAGCTCAACACGGGCAACCTCGTCGCGGGCACAAAGTATCGCGGGGAGTTTGAGGAGAGGCTGCGCCGAATCGTCAAGGAACTCACGGACTCCGGCGAGGTCATCCTGTTTGTGGATGAGGTGCACACCATCATCGGCGCGGGCAGCGCGGAGGGCACGACGGACGCGGCCAACATCCTCAAACCCAGCCTGTCCCGCGGGGCCTTCCAGATGATTGGGGCCACAACCCAGGACGAGTACCGCCGCTACGTGGAGCGCGACGCAGCCCTTGAGCGGCGTTTTCAGCCCATTCATGTGGAGGAACCCAGCGTGGAGGATGCCATCAAAATCCTCCGGGGGCTGCGTGACCGCTACGAGGGCCATCATGACGTGACCATCACGGACGACGCTCTGGACGCGGCGGCACGGCTTTCCTCCCGCTATGTCCAGGACCGTTTCCTGCCGGACAAGGGCATTGATCTGATCGACGAGGCGGGGGCCCGGACACGGCTCCTCGCCATGGACCCGCCGGAGCCCCTTCAGGCCCTCCAGAGGGAACTGGAGGACGTGCAGAAGCGGAAGGAACAGGCCGTGATGGATGAGCAGTACGAGCGCGCCACGGAGCTGCGCGACGAGGAGCACACCCTGTCCGACCGGCTGGACGCCGCCATGAAGGAGTGGCGGGAGCACCGCGCCACGGAGAAGGGCCGGGTGACCTCCGAGGAGATCGCCGCAGTGGTGGCGGAGCAGACCGGCATTCCCGTCCGGCAGCTCACGGAAGCGGAGACGGAGCGTCTTCTGCGGATGGAGGAGGAGATATCCTCCCGGCTCATCGGCCAGGAAGAGGCGGTCAGCGCCGTGGCCCGGGCCATTCGCCGCGCACGCACGGGGCTTCGGGACCCGCGTCGTCCCATCGGGAGCTTTCTCTTTATGGGCCCCACGGGGGTGGGCAAGACGGAGCTGGCGCGCTGTCTGGCCCGTTTCCTCTTCGGCCGTGAGGACGCGATGATCCGCATCGATATGAGCGAATTCATGGAAAAGCATGAGGTTTCAAAGCTTCTGGGGGCCCCCCCCGGCTACGTGGGGCACGAGAGCGGCGGCAAGCTGACAGACCAGATCCGCCGCCGGCCCTACTCCGTCGTCCTCTTTGATGAGATTGAAAAGGCTCACCCGGAGGTCTACAACGTCCTGCTCCAGATACTGGACGACGGGCGCCTGACCGACAGCCAGGGGCACAAGGTGGACTTCCGCAACACTGTCATCATCATGACCAGCAACGTGGGGGCCAAAGAGGCACAGCAGGGCAATTCCCTTGGCTTCGGCATGGCGGAGGAAAAAACCCAGCGGGACTGGGAACGCCTGAAGTCCGTCATCCTGGAGGAGGCCAACAAGACCTTCCGCCCGGAGTTTCTGAACCGCATTGACGACATGGCCGTCTTTCGCCCGCTCTCCCGCGACAGCCTGATGCGCATCATCGACACAATGCTCTCCGAGCTTTCCGGCCGTCTGGAGGGCAGGGGGCTGAGCCTCGACGTCAGCGAGGACGCAAAGGCAAAAATTCTGGAGAAGGGCTTTAAGCCAAAGTACGGCGCCCGCCCGCTGCGCCGGGCCATTCAGTCTCTGCTGGAGGACCGGCTGGCGGACTTTCTGCTGGACCGCTCCCGTCATGAGGCGGGGTTGTCTGGAAAGTTTGACCTGATTCCTGACGGCGCGGTTTCCGACGGGACGGAGGGACAGAGCCGTCTCCCCGTCAAAATCTGCGTCGGCGCCGGTGCAGATGGCTCTGATGAGCTCTCCATCTCGGCGCTCTCCCCTGCTTCGCCGGAAGCAGACTGTTTGGATGTATAATAGTTAAAAGGAGTAAAAAACTCCTGGGTTTTTTGCCCGCAGTTACACAGGAGGTGAGGGTAATGAGGATTGGCAGCGAAGGCGGGGCCGGGTCGCTCTTCGACCTGATGAGTTCCCGGTCAAACAGCGAAGCGTCCAGGGCTGATACCACAGCCGGGAAGGTGCCGGCCACGGCAGAAGAGGGACTGGAGCGCGTGGAGGAGGCAAAGGAGAACGCCTACAACACGACTATGCGCACCTGGGACAAGCACACCGACATGGTGGAGAAATCCCAGAAACTTCGTCAGATCCGTAACCGCAAGGAGGCCATTGAACGCCAGAACACGGAGCGCAGGGAAGAGCAGACGGAACTCATGGCGAAGATTGCCATTGAGAATGCCAACCGTTCCAGTCTCCTTGAGGCCGATGCCATGAAACGCAAGGCCAAGGAGAGTTCTCTTGCGGCATAGGCACGCCGGGGCTGAGCCCCGGCCGGGTTTTCGTATGAATTATTCAGAACTGAAAAGGAGTATGAACCGCCATGAAGGACTTTTTTGAGCTCCCCACACCGAGCTATACCTTTGAAATATTCCCACCCAAGGGGGCTAAGAGCCTGGACGGGACCTACGCCACCATCGACAACCTGGCCAGCCTCAGCCCTGACCTCATCAGCGTCACCTACGGCGCGGGGGGCAGCAGCCGGGACAACACCGTCCAGATCGCCTCGGGCATCCAGAACAAGTACGGCATTTGCGGCGTGGCGCACCTGACCTGCGTGGGCAGCACGCGTGAGAACATCCGCGCCATTTTGAAGGAGCTCAGGACCAATGGTGTCCGCAACATTTTAGCCCTGCGCGGCGACCTGCCGGAGGGGGAGGCCAGTCTGGGCGACTTTCATCACGCCTCGGAGCTGATCTCTTTTATCAAAGAGGAGGAAGGGGACAATTTTGACCTCTTCGCCGCCTGCTACCCGGAGAAACATCTGGAGGCCCCCAGTCTGGAGGAGGACCTGTTCCATCTCAGGGAGAAGTGCCGCCTGGGCGTGAAGGGCCTCATCACCCAGCTTTTCTACGACAACGACATCTTCTGCCGCTGGAGGGATCAGGCACGCGCGGCCGGCATCACCCAGCCCATCATCGCCGGCGTCATGCCCATTACCTCCGCCAGCCAGATTGACAAGATTGTCACTCTCTGCGGGGCCTCAGTGCCCACGCGGGTGCAGCGTTTTGTGGACGCTTACCGGCACAACTCCGGCGCCATCCGGGAGGCTGGCATCGCCTACGCGACAGAGCAGATCATCGACCTTCTGGCCCGCGGGGTGGACGGCATTCACCTCTACACCATGAACCAGGCGGACGTCGTTCACAGAATCGACGAGGGCATCCGGGCCGTTCTATACTCCATGAGGGTCAAGAGGGCCTGAATGTGAACCCAACTCCGCGGATGACCGGAGACGCGCTGCGTTTCATGCGCGTCCCCCCGGAGGGGCGGACCCCGGAACTGACCGCCGCTGTGCAGGCCGCGTTTGAGAAACTGGAAGGGTACGTCCGGCCCCGGTGGGTTTGGGGCCGTTTTTATGTTTCCTCTGACGGGGAGGGCATCCGCATCGCCGGGGCAGAGTTCAAAAGCAGGAACCTGGCCAAGCTCATGACCCGGTCGCAGGAATGCTGCCTCATGGCCGTCACGCTGGGACCTGAGGTTGACCGTCAGATTCTTCTGGCCCAGAAGCGCGGCATGATGGAGGGGCTGATGCTGGACGCCTGCGCCTCCGTACGGGCTGACGTGCTCTGCGATGAGGCACAGAGTGAGATTGCCGGGAGCCTCAGGCCGGGAGAACACCTGACCATGCGCTTCAGCCCCGGCTACGGCGACGCGCCCCTCAGCGTCTCAGAGGACATCATCAGCCTTCTGGACGCCACCCGGCGCATTGGGCTTTCCATGACGCGTTCACTCATGATGACGCCCGTCAAGTCCATCACCGCTCTGCTGGGCATAACGGAGCAGGAGGAAAAATCTGCCGGCGGCTGCGCCCTCTGCTCAAACCGGGATACCTGCCCGTACCGTGCAGGTTCCAATCCCTGAAAAACGGGAGTTTTACGGTGCGAAGTGATATCTAAAAGAAGGGGAAAAAATGCACAAAATTACTGTCATCGGAGGCGGGCTGTCCGGCTGTGAGGCTGCCTGGCAGATTGCGGAGCGCGAAGGGCTCCCGGTCCGTCTTGTGGAAATGCGCCCCCTTGCCACAACTCCGGCGCACACCACCGCGCTGCTGGCGGAAGTGGTGTGCAGCAACTCCTTCGGCGGAGTCATCGACCCGGGACCGGAGGAGCACATCACTGCCGCGGGCATCCTCAAGGAAGAGCTGGAACTGGGGGGATCGCTCATCCTCTCCTGTGCCCGGGCGTCCCGGGTCCCGGCGGGCGGGGCGCTGGCCGTGGACCGGGAACGTTTCTCCTCCCTTGTGACAGAGAAAATCACGTCCCACCCCAAAATTCAGCTTGTCCGCGAGGAGGTTGCGTCGCTCCCGGAGGGCCCGGCCATCATCGCCACAGGCCCCCTGACAGCCCCCGCGCTGGCGGAGGCGCTGAGGTCCGCGCTGGGGAAGGAGTATGTCGCCTTCTTCGACGCCGTGGCCCCCATTGTGACCCGCGAGTCCATCAATATGGGAAAGGCTTTCGCCGCGGGACGCTACGGGCGCGGGGGGGACAGCTACATCAACTGCCCCATGAACAGAGAGGAATACAGCGTCTTCTACAACGAGCTGATTCATGCACAACGGGCTTTGCCCCATGATTTTGAGCGCGGGATGTACTTCGAGGGCTGTATGCCCATTGAGGCAATTGCCGAGCGCGGAACCGATACCATGCGTTTTGGCCCCCTGCGGCCCGTCGGGCTTCCTGACCCGCGCACGGGGCGTGAGAGCTGGGCTGTGGTTCAGCTTCGCCAGGACAACGCGGAGGGGACGCTGTACAACCTGGTGGGGTTCCAGACAGCGTTGAAGTGGGGAGAGCAAAAGCGCGTTTTCTCCCTCATCCCCGGCCTTGAGAAAGCAGAGTTTGTGCGCTTCGGCGTCATGCACCGCAATACGTCCGTCAACGCGCCCGCCGTGCTGGACCCCTGGCTCCGCCTCACCTCCGCAGGCCGCGGAGATATCTTCCTCGCCGGCCAGATCACCGGCGTGGAGGGCTACATGGAGAGCACAGCCATGGGACTGGTGGCCGGAATCAATGCCGCCCGGCTGCTTCGCGGCCGTCCCCTGCCCGACTGGCCGGAGACGACGGCGATTGGTTCTCTGCTGCACTACCTCCGCTCAGCCGACCCGGCGCACTTCCAGCCCATGAATATGAACCTCGGCATTTTCCCGCACCTGGAGAACCGCATCCGCGACAAACGCCAGCGTGCCGCCGGGTACCGTGAGCGCGCGGCCACGGCCATGAAGGATTTTCTCAACTCTCTGGACTGAAAAGTCGTGCACTAAAGGAAAGTTTGTTATATAATCATTTCCTGAAGTTCAAACCTGACCGGAACTTTTAAGGGGCTCCGGTGAATTTCAGCTCCCGCGCCGGCACCGCGGAACATCATTATTTGGAATTTGGAGGTCTTAACTTTGAACATCGCAATCACGAAAAACCCCAACCCCGGCAAGCTGCCCCCGTCGGACACGCTGGGATTTGGATCCATCTTCACGGACCACATGTTCGTGATGGATTACACGGACAAGGAAAAGTGGCACAACCCGCGTATCGTCCCCTTTGCGCCCATCTCCCTGTCCCCGGCAGCCAGCGTCTTTCACTACGCGGCGGAGGTCTTTGAGGGGATGAAGGCTTACCGCTGGAAGGACGGCAGCATTCACCTGTTCCGGCCCATGGAGAACGCACTGCGGCTGAATACCTCCTGCGAGCGTATGGCTCTGCCGCAGTTGGATCCCAGGGACACGGTTGAGGCCATCCGCGCCCTCGTCGAGGTTGATCAGGGGTGGGTGCCCTCTGACCCCGGCACGTCGCTCTACATCCGGCCCTTCGTGTTTTCCATTGACCCGGAGCTGGCGCTTCACGGCATTCATCAGGCGATGTTCATCATCATCCTGTCCCCCGTGGGCAGCTACTTCAGCGAGGGGCTGAAGCCCGTCAAGATCATGCTGGAGACTGAGGACGTGCGCGCCGTCCGGGGCGGCACGGGCTACACAAAATGCGGCGGGAACTACGCGGCCAGCAACCGGGCCGGCGACCGCGCGATGGAAAAAGGCTACTCTCAGGTTCTGTGGCTGGACGGCGTGGAGCGCAAGTATATTGAGGAGGTCGGCGCGATGAACGTTATGTTCAAGATTGCCGGCAAGGTCGTCACCCCCGCGCTCACCGGCTCCATCCTGCCCGGCATCACGCGCAAATCCATCATTGAGCTGATGAAGTCCTGGGGGACCCCTGTCGAGGAGCGTCTGCTGAGCGTCGACGAACTCATCGGCAGCGCAAAGGACGGCTCCCTGGAGGAGGCCTGGGGCGTGGGCACGGCCGCCGTCATCTCCCCCATCGGCGCTCTGGCCTATGAGGGGAAGGAATACACCGTCAATGGTTTCAATATCGGGGCTGTGTCGCAGAAACTCTACGACGAGCTGACCGGCATTCAGTGGGGCACAAAGCCGGATCCCTTCGGCTGGACCGTTCCCGTTACAGAGAAGAGGTCATAAGCAATGGAAAAACAGAGTTCCAGAGAGACTTTTGGCAGCCGGCTGGGTTTTATCTTCCTGTCGGCGGGGTGCGCTATCGGTCTTGGAAACGTGTGGCGTTTCCCCTTCATCACAGGACAGTACGGCGGCGCGGCTTTTGTGCTGATTTACATCCTGTTCCTTCTGCTTCTGGCGCTGCCCATCATGGTGATGGAGTTCACCGTGGGGCGCGCGTCGCAACAGAGCGTGTCGCGGTCCTTCGCGGTCCTTCGGCCGGAGCATAAAATCTGGCACCTGTGGGGCTACGCAAGCTGGTTCGGCAACTACGTCCTGATGATGTTCTACACGGTCGTGACGGGCTGGATGCTGGCCTACGCGTGGTACTCCGTGGCTGGGAATCTGGACGGCGTCCCTGCCGAGCAGATTGGCGCCACATTTGGAGGACTGCTGGCTAACCCCCAGGAGCTTGTCTTCTGGATGGGTCTGGCGGTGCTGATCGGATTCATGATCTGCGTCCTGGGGCTTCAGAAAGGCGTTGAGCGCATCACAAAGGTGATGATGTGCGGACTGCTGGCGATTATGATTGCGCTGGCTGTCCGGAGCGTGACATTGCCCGGCGCGGAGAAGGGCCTGGAGTTCTATCTGAAGCCCGACTTCAGCAAACTCGTTTCCAGCGGCCTGTGGACCTCCATCTACGCCGCCCTGGGACAGGCCTTCTTCACGCTGAGCCTCGGCATCGGCAGCATGGCCATCTTCGGCAGTTACATCGGCCGTGACCGCAGCCTGATGGGCGAGTCCCTGATTATTACCGGGCTGGACACCTTCGTGGCCCTCACGGCGGGGCTCATCATCTTCCCGGCGTGCTTTGCCTACAACATTGACCCCGGCGCGGGCCCCGGCCTCATCTTCGTGACACTGCCCAACATGTTCAACTTCATGCCCAACGGCCGGATCTGGGGGGCGCTGTTCTTCCTGTTCATGAGCTTTGCCGCGCTGTCCACGGTCGTCGCCGTGTTCGAGAATATCCTCGCTTGCTTCATGGACCAGCTGGGCTGGACCCGTAAACGCGCCACCATCTTCATGGCCGTTTCCGTCTTCATCCTCTCCATACCCTGTGCGCTGGGCTTTAACGTCTGGAGCAATTTCCAGCCTCTGGGCGCCGGGACCTGCGTGCTGGACCTGGAGGATTTCATCGTCAGCAACAACCTGCTTCCCATCGGCTCCCTCATCTATCTGCTGTTCTGCGTAACGCGCTACGGCTGGGGCTGGGATAACTTCCTCAAAGAGGCAGACCAGGGCAGGGGAGTGAAGTTCCCCGTCGCTCTGCGCGCCTATTTCACCTATGTCGTCCCGGTCATTATGCTGGTCATTCTGGTGGCGGGCTACTGGCAGATCTTCGCAAAATAAACATCCGCCCGTTTGAGGAAAGTTTCAGGGCGCCGC
>JAILIX010000019.1 GCA_024695065.1 Fretibacterium sp.
CATGTCAGAGTCAGAATTTGCAGAGCTTGGGATTGAAGAGATGGTCAGGATTGGTTTGATATCCCATGTCAATGATGTGCTTGATTTCCACATGGAGAAGGTAAAAAAGGCGTATCCTGCATATTTTGATACTTATGCGGAAATTGATACCCTTGTTGACTACCTGAACACAATCGACAATCTTTATTGTGTCGGAAGAAACGGGCAGCATCGTTACAACAACCTCGATCATTCAATGATGACTTCTTTTGAAGCCGTAAAATGCATTTTGACCGGGGAAAAGAGTAAAACTGCAATCTGGAACGTCAACACGGAGAAAGAGTACCACGAAGATGAAGGGAAAGCATGAGAAAAATTTGGGGGCGCTTTCAGGCGACTAATTAAAGAAGGATTTTACCGGAATTGCCAAAAAGGGGCCCCATCGGCCCGCAGCCCCGGACATGGGAGAAAACAGCCGCCGGGGAGTCTCAGAACGCAGATTTGTCTCTGTCAAATATGATAAGGGAACCTTTGCGGCAAAGCCCGACCTGCTGATAAAGCATTTCATGGATACGGCGCTGCGGGGCAGGATGCCGCCGGCAAATGGGGACTTCCACATGTGATCCTGCGCCGGGCCTCTGAAGCCCGGCGCAGACACAACGCTATAACTGCTTCAGGATGTACTCCTTCACCCGGTCCAGCCGGCTGTATTTCCAGGCGCCCTCCTCAGCGGTTTTCGCAAAGGGCACAATCACGTGAAAGTCCATGTGGGTCCCCTCGTAGTAGCCGTCAGGCTCTGTGCTGAAGAAGTAACCGTCCCACACTTCCCGGGGGGCATGGGTGAACCGCTCCGGCTCCAGATAGATCATCTTGCGCATGTCCTCCGCCACAAAGGCTTTGGCAGCCAGGGGCGACAGCAGGGCATACTCCCCGGCGGGGATGTCCGTGAAGATATCGGGGACGGGCGCCTCCACAATCTTCTCCTCACCCCGGACGATGCGGATGCCCATAGCTTCAAAGTCCAGCTTCTCCTCTGTGAAGACCAGCTTCAGCAGCACCCCCGTATCGGTGTACAGATGGGCACGCTGGTAGTTGGTGTCAAAGATAAAGTTGCCCAGAGAATAAAAAATGGCCTTGCCGCCGGGGAAAAGCTCATAGTTTTCCGGCACGTGGGGGTGATGGCACACCACCACGTCCGCCCCCAGTTCCAGATACCGCAGGTATCGGTCCCGGGTGTAGGGGCTGGGCATGCTGGTGAACTCCTCGCCGCCGTGGCTGACCACCACGCACCAGCGGCACTTTGCCTTCACCTCGTCAATGCGCTTCTTGATGAGGTCCATGGCGTCCCAGCGGAAGATTCCCGGCTCTGTGGCCGTGGCGGGGATGCACTCGGCCATGTACGCCACGCCGAACAGGCCGATGCCGCCGGCCCCGTCAAGAAAGACAGGCTCCGAGGCCTCCGCCTCATTGAGCCCCGCGCCGATGGTGAGACAGCCCATGTCACGGGCGATTTTTCGTGTGCTTACGACGCCCTCCCTGCCCGCATCCATGGTGTGGTTGTTGCCCACGCACCAGATGTCCGCGCCAATATTTTTCAGCACGCGGGTGGCGTCCGGGTTCATGGTGTGAAAGAACACGCCCCGGCTGCCGTCATCCACAGCCTCAATGAGGGCCCCCTCCACGTTGGCGGCCACGTGGTCCGCACTGTGGAAAAAGTCAAGGATGGGCTTTGACAGGAGATCATCATCCTCCCAGCGATGATCCATATAACGGTCAAATCCGATATCACCGGTGAATACGATGGAGGTCTTATCTCTGCTCATGTGTCTTCCTCCTTATTTCAGCCGTTTAAGGGTCTCCAGCATCAGCCTCCATGTCCGCTCCGCAGAGGCGATGTGCAGCCTTTCCCTGGGGGTGTGGATGTCCGTCAGGTCCGGGCCGAAGGAGATGCAGTCCAGGTCCGGCATCTTTCCTGAAAGAATGCCGCATTCAAGCCCCGCATGGAGGGCTTCTATTTTGGGCTCCTCCCCGTACAGTGCCCGGAAGGCCTCAACCATCACATCCCTGAGATGGGATTCGGGCCGGTACTGCCAGGCAGAATAGGACGCGGGAATGTCCACGGATCCCCCCAGAACTTTCGTCAGGGTGATGACCTTTTGGGTGGTCTCAGCGGCCTGGGAGTTGACGCTGGAGCGGATCATGAACCGGCCCACCACCGCGTCGCCCTCCGTGCAGACATGGCCGAGGTTCAGGGAGGTCTGGACCAGGCCCGGCACCTCAGCGCTCATCATCTGGACGCCGTTGGGAGCGCAGAACAGAAAGGCCGCCACCCGGCGTGTGCTGTCCCCGTCCATGGGGACAAGGTCACTTTCGGCGGCGGAGAGCTTCACCCGGATGCCCCCGTCGGCAGTGCGGTACTCGTTGGCCAGCGCCGCGCCCAGAGCACAGACCGCCGACTCAGCCGCCCTGAGGTCCTTCACGGCCACCAGAGCGGCCGCGTCCCTGGGGATGGCATTGTCCTTGGCCCCGCCGCTGACGGTCAGCAGCCGCAGGTCCGAGGCGTTCATCAGTTCCGTCAGGGCCCGGCCCATGATGATATTGGAATTGGCCCGCCCCTTGTGGATCTCCTCCCCGGAGTGTCCCCCCGCCAGACCTTCCACGGTCAGCCGGCAGAGGGTCCCGGCGAAGGCCTCCCGTTTCACGGGCAGGGTGCAGACCGCACGGGTGGACCCGGCGCAGCTGACGGTGAATACCTTCTCCTTCTCGGAGTCAATATTCAGCATGTACTTCGCCCTGAGGTCGGAAGCGTCCAGTCCCCGGGCGCCCAGCATACCCACCTCCTCGTCCACGGTGAACAGACACTCCAGCGGCCCGTGGGGAATGTCCTCCGCGTCCAGGACCGCCAGAGCCATGGCCACGGCGATGCCGTCGTCTCCCCCCAGCGTGGTGCCCCGGGCGCCAATCAGGTCCCCGTCCACAAACAGGTCCAGCCCCTCCTTCTCCATGTCTCTGGCGCAGTCGGCGTCCTTCTCGGCCACCATGTCCATGTGCCCCTGAATCATGACCGCGGCGGCATTTTCATAGCCCGCTGTGGGGGCCTTCCAGATGATGACGTTGTTGAGCTCATCCTGACGGAACTTCAGCCCCCGCGCTCTGGCAAAATCTGCCAGATAGTCACTGACAGCTTTTGTGTTGTGGGAACCGTGGGGGATGGCGCACAGTTCCTCGAAAAATTTAAAAACGGCCTGCGGCTGCAAACCTGATAAAACACCCATGTCATTTTCTCCTTTTCTGACAAACAACGCGATGCAGGTGGGGTCACCTGCATCGCGCCGTTTTTTCACTCACTCATACACATCCGGTGTGAACGGTGGTATCGTCACGCTGAAATGTGAAGTTTAGCCGAATATCGACATAATGTAGCCGACCCCGATGCCGCCAAAGGTGCCGACCACGTAGCCCAGCAGAGCCATCAGAACCCCGACGGAGACCAGCGATCCTCTGTAGGAAGCGGCCAGAATCGGAGCGGAAGCCGTGCCGCCGATGTTGGCGAGAGACGCGACGCCGCAGGTGAACATATCCAGCCTGAACAGCTTGGCGGCAAACAGCATCAGCACGCCGTGAATCAGCAGGATGCCGAAGCCGGCCAGTATCCACCACCCCATCCCCTGCTCAAACAGCTCGAAGAAGGAAGCGCGGGAAGCAATCAGCCCAATGACCATGTACAGCATGATGTTGGACAGCTCGGTGGAGCCGGCGATCCTGCCAATGGGCGTCATGGCCAGAATCAGGCCGATGACAGAGACCAGAACGATACGGAAGGTGGCCACGTCGAAGACCTTGAGCCAGTCCGGAGATGCATTCCTCAGGTCGGTGCCGAGCTGCGTGCAGCCGGCAGAGACGGCCAGGGCCAGGCCCAGCAGGAAAATCAGGGACGGAAAATCGATTTTCTTGGTCTGCGCCTGAGCGAATTCAGCGTCCAGACGGGAGGAGACTTCGTCAAGGACTTTGGTGTCAGCTTTGACCCACTTGTTGAACTGAGGCGCCAGGTTGACCACCCACAGCAGGAACATGACCCAGATTGAATAGTCTATGGAGTCCACAATGGAGGCGCCTGCCAGCTGAGCTTCCGTGGCGGAGAGCGCTTCCGCGACAGCAACCAGGTTGCCGGACCCCCCCATCCAGCTGCCGCAGAGGGCCCCCAGTCCGCGCCAGGCGCCTTCGCCCAGCAGCGGATGCATCAGGGCATAGGTAACGAAGAACCCGATAGAAATAGTGATGGCTGCGGTGAAGAACCCCAGCAGCATCTTCGGGCCAAGTTTAAGAATCTGACGGATGTCGCAGCGAAGCAGCATAACGAAAATCATCGCGTACAGTATCGGGTTGCGGAGGGCGCTGTAGGCCCCTTTTGTGGAGGCTGTATCCCAAAGCTTGAACGTGCAGCCCAGCATACCGATGAGGTAGAGCAAAACGACCGGCGGGACATATTCAAAAAATTTCCATTTGGTCAGCTTCTGCGCGCCAATCAGCAGCGCAGCAATCAGGACCAGTGTTGCGAAATAGGTGAAGCCGTTGGTAATCATAAGACGCACTCCTTTTCCCATTGATTTTTAACCAGACTCCGGCTTGCGGAGCTCAGTTTCCCTGATTTCTGTCACGGAATGTGCCTGTATTGTGGAGCCTTCTGCTTTTCTAGTATAATCCTTCATAAGTTGATATGTCAACAAAAGGAACAGAAAATCCTGAGCTGAGGAGCGGCCGCCCCCTCCGGCCGGCGTCCGGCATGTGTATGGCTTTTATATATCTTTTCCCGTATGTGTATATGGTATTCAGGCACGAAAAGGCCCGCTGTTCAGCGGGCCTTTATCCGTTATGCTTTTTCAGTCTTTTTTATATGGCGGAGGGCAGAGGATTCGAACCCCTGGAGGCTTGTACCTCAACTGATTTCAAGTCAGCCGCCATCGACCACTCGGCCAGCCCTCCCCTACTTTCTGTATTATACCACAGAACCGCCCGCCCGCCATTTCCCTGCGCACGTGCGGCGCCGGGGCTAATCTTTTTGCAGCGGGGTTCCCTGCAGGGCTTTCCAGAGGATGCAGACCGCGATGAATGAGAGAACATATTTCATCGCGATA
>JAILIX010000004.1 GCA_024695065.1 Fretibacterium sp.
GGGCCGGATCCGAAGCTTTGAATGTTGATAACATACTCTCAATCAAACATAAGTATAACGTCACGCGCCCCTACCGGCACGGGGGGAAGGCGCTGTGATTATCGCGTTTTACAGCCCCTACCCCGGCGCGGGGAAGACCACGGCGGCGGAGTACATCAAGAAGACCCGCCCGGAGTTTGCGATTCTTTCCTTTGCGGACACGCTGCGGGATATCGTCGGGTCGGTGTTCTATAAGACCCATCACGACAACGCGGCGGTCTACACAGAGAAGGACTTCCCCAGAGTGGAGCTTGGCGGCCATTCCTACCGGGACTTCCTTCTTGCCTTCGGGGCTGCCGGCCGCCGCCTCTGCCCCAATATCTGGGTGGACTGCCTGAAGTACGATATAGAGTCCTATATGCGGGACGTCTACGGCATCGAGGGCGTGGTCATCGACGACCTCCGCTTCCCAAACGAGTATGCCATGCTCCGGGAGAAGGGCGCGAGGATTATCCGCATCACCAATCCGGGGCGCGAGATCGTCCCCTCCGAGGCCGAGGCGCTTTTGGAGGGGTGGGAGTTCGACGCCCAGCTTGTCAACGACCCGCTGCGGGGGCCAGAGCATTACCACGCTCAGCTTGACGCGCTGATTGCGACGCTGTGGCCGGAGAAAGACATTCAGGAGGGATAGACATCATGGCGTGGATAGAAGTGCATCAGGAACTTATACAGCACCCAAAGTTAAAGCGCCTGGCGCGTATGCTGAACGTCTCGAAGTTTGAGGCGGCGGGGCGTTTGTTCGCGTTTTGGTGCTGGGCGCTGGATTATGCCGACAATGGCAACCTGTCCCGCTTTGACGCCAGCGACATAGCGGACGCGATGGAGTGGGACGGCGATCCTCAGTGTCTGATCGACGCTATGATTGAGTGCGGCCCCGGCGACTCCTCCGGCTTCATCGAAAGACGGGACGGCGCCCTCTTCGTCCATGATTGGAACGATTACATGGGGCGTCTGCTCTCCATGCGGGAGAAGAACAGGGAGAGGCAGAAGCGTTTCCAGCATAAAAAAGCTGCTGTTGCCGGGGCGGCTGTTATGTCTCCGTTATCTAACGATAATATAACGGTTATGTCACCGTTAGATAACCGTAACATAACAGGGCTACCTAACCAAACCGTACCTAACCAAACCAAACAGGGCCAAAAAAATAAAAATACTGACAGCGCGCCCGTGTCTCCCAAACCGGCGGAACCCATTCTTGACCTCGAAGGCGCTCAGGCCCTCACGACGTTGACGCAGATGTACGAGCTTTGCCCGGACTATGTTCCCGACCCGCCTAAGGAGATCCGCCTTGTCCAGGAGCTTCAGCAGGAACACCCCGGTGTCCCCATCGTGGCGGAGTTCCGCAAGGCCCGCGACTGGCTGGAGGGCAAGCCCGTCAAGGAGCGCAAAAAGAACCTCCGGGCCTTTCTGCGCAACTGGGTCTCCAACGCCGTGAACAGGTACGGCGCTGGGCGGAAGTTTGCCGTTTACCAGGAGGTCGCGACCTTTGTGCCGGACACGGGAGGGGGCGCCGGAAATGCCTGAAGCGCGCCGTTCGTTGTTTGAGATGGCCCTGGACGTGAGCCGGGCCGGTCTGGACGCCGAAGGCTGCCGGGACGTACTTGAGGGTTCCGTGCACGATGCCCTGATCAGCGCGTGGGGCGTCGAGCTGCCCCAGCAGTTCGACGAGGCCCTTGCGTTCTTGCGGGAACAGCTCAAACCCTGCGCCGGCGCGTTCTCCGACGTGGAACTCCGGCGGATCATCGGCATGGAGATCGCCTGGCTTGCGGAGAGCGCCGTGCGGGACAAAAACCGCCCTGTCGACCTCGCCGCGGAGCGCGACAGGTTTCTCAGCGAGGCCCGTTTTGGCCCCGACCCGCTGACGGACCCGGACTCACCCACAAAGCGCATCAGCGAGCTGGAGACGTATCTCCGCACCTGGGCGGACTTCCCGGCCTTTGGCTTTGGCATCGGGGATCTGGACGACGCCACGGGCGGCATCCTTCCCGGCGAGGTCTGCGCCCTGACGGGGGCTCCGGGCACGATGAAGACCAGCCTTGCCCTCAGCGCGGTGGATAACTACGTCTCCCGGACGGACAGCGGCCTGGTGTGCTATTGCTCAGTGGACATGGCGCCGCGTGAGATCACCCTGCGGCTCATGGAGCGCGAGAGCGAAACCCAGGAGGTAATCCTGCGGGCAATGGAGGCGCGGGGCGAACCCGAGCTGGCGGAAATCCGCGCCTCCGTCACGCGAAAGTACGATGGCCGCCTCGTCATCAAGGGGCACTCCCCCTCCCGCCGGATGACCCTTGGCGGCCTGCTTCACTTCTGCCTCAAGCGCCAGCCCCAGCTTGTGGTGATCGACTATCTCACCTGCCTCAAGGACAAGGGGCAGAGCGACCTTGAGTTTGTCGAAAACGCCATGCCGGACATCGTGTCCTTCGCCCACCAGTACGAGGCCTCGTTCCTGATTCTGTCCCAGATGAGCAAGGCCAGCCGGAGCGAGCAGGCAAGCGGGCGCATGGGTGGGCACAGCCGGGGCGGCGGCCTGGTCAGCGAGCTGGCCCACACGGAGATTGAGCTGTTCCAGCAGCATCAGGATGGCGACAAGCCGCTGGTTGTGGCCGCCATCACCAAGGCGCGGCGAGGTGTGGCGGGGCAGTATTTCTCGCTTGGGTATGACGGGCCCATAAAAAAGTTTGACGGCACGGCGCAGAAGATGTCGAAGCAGGTCCAGCGCAGGATGATGTTTGAGCCTGTTAAGGGTTTTTATTCGATTGCAAGCTGAGGAGGTGTCAGTTATGACGTTTTCGGAGATTGACAGCAGGCTGCTGGGCAGCGCCAGCGCGATTATTGCTCTGGCGCGTTCGTGGGCGGAGAAATATGGCTTTGTCTGGGCTTACGCCCATGGAAAGGCGCCTTTGTGCTGTCTTGTGGGCTGGAGCAGCCCAATTCACGAACTGCGGAACACAACGTCATATGAAGTCGTAATAGACCGCCTGATTGAGCAGTGCAGCAGGGGTGACGATATTTATTCAGGCATGGCACGTTAGAGAGGCGGAGGGCTGATATGAGTTCTCATCGCTGCTCTGTGTGGAGGCTTCGCAACGAGTTGATAGACATCCTCGAGCTCCTGATTGAGTGTCATCCCCAGGGTTTCGACGTGCTTCTGGGGGAGGTTCCGCCGCCTGCGCCTGCGGAAATTCACGCCATGATGAACGCCCGCCGTTCCCATGAGGACGCCGGTGTCAGGACGGTGTCTCCCACAGGCACCGTCGAGGCGGAGCGCATCGTGTGGGATGCGGAGAAGTTCGACGCTGTGGTGAGGAAAGCTCGCGGCTGGGCGCACATCACCCGTGTCTGCCGCGAGCACCGTGAGCACGATCCCCGGCTTTGGGCCGTCGTCATGGACCATCAGCGTTTTGTGGGGGCATCCTCGACGCGGCACGCTTCCCGCCTGGGCTACATGGCGTCCCGTTACGGTCTTGCCCCCAACACAATCACACGCTATCGGCGGGAGTTCCCGGAGGAGCTGGCCAACGCCATTCTGATTCCCCCGGCGGACAGTGACGATTGGGCTCTCATGCCGGGGTAAAAAAGCCTGTTTGTTATAACGTGCGTTATAAAGTGTTTTCAGGACGGGGAATAGCGGCTATAATCTTATCATACGAAAAATAGCGCGAAAAAAACATTTCCCTGAATTGAGACGTTCAGCCGGAGGCGCTCTTGCCTCCCTCCCTCCTTTAACGCACGACAAATACTGATTGAGTGACAAACGAAAGGAGAGTATGAACATGACCAGCGCAATTCAGGTCTTTGAGTTTAAGGGTAATCAGACCCGCGTGGTGATGGCGGACGGCGAGCCGTGGTTCGTGGCGAAGGACGTGGCTACGACGTTAGGGTATTCTGAGGCATCCATGTCTAACATGGGGCAGTTGTTAGGTGCAGTACCTGATGAATGGAAGGGTCGTAAACGGATTACTACCCCTGGCGGTGAACAGGAGATGCTCTGCCTCTCCGAGCAGGGCCTGTACTTCTTCCTTGGACGGAGCGACAAGCCGGCGGCCCTCCCGTATCAAAAGACCGTCGCCGGACAGATCATGCCCTCCATCCGCAAACACGGGGCCTACATGACGCCCAAGAAGCTGGAAGAAATATTGTTTAATCCTGACCTTTTGATTGGTCTGGCCCAGCGTTTGAAGGACGAACAGGCCAAAAGCGCGGCCCTCGAGGCCCGTGCGGAGGCGGACCGGCCCAAGGTGCTGTTTGCGGACTCCGTGGCTGCCAGCGACACCTCCATCCTGATCGGCAACCTGGCGAAGCTGATTCGTCAGAATGGCGTTGACATTGGGCAGAACCGCCTTTTTCAATGGATGCGGAAGAACGGCTATCTTATCTCCGTCAAGGGCGACCGTTACAACATGCCCACGCAAGAGAGCATGGACAGAGGGCTCTTTGAGATTGTGGAGCGCACGCGCATCAGCCCCAACGGCAACGTTCACATTGACCGCACCACCAAGGTGACGGGCAAAGGGCAGGTGTTCTTTGTCAATCAGTTCCTGGGCGGCAAGCTGGCGTCCAGTCAGGACGCAGCATAGATTTATAGAAAGCAGCATCAGTCACGGCCCCTCACCGCGAGGGGCTTTTTTATGGTCAGGATGTGAGGGAGGACAGTGAGGCGCAAGGTCAACAAGACAACTCAGCCCATTCGCAGCCAAAAGGACAGGGACGCGCTTGTCAGTTACTTCCTGAACCACAGTCTGCGGGATTATGCCCTGTTCATCTTTGGCATCTACACGGGCCGCCGCATCGCGGACCTTGTAGCTCTGAACGTCCGGGACGTGGCCTACATCGACATGAAGAGCCGCTTCTGCATCGTCGAGCGCTTGAAGATACAGGAGAAGAAGACGGGGAAGTTCATTGACCTGCTGCTTCATCCCTACGCTCGGCGAGCTCTGAAGAAGTACCTGAAGAAGCGGTTGAAGTCTGCTCCATCCATGGGCGCTGTGTTGAACGAGCCCCTGTTCAAGTCGCAGAAGGCACGTCTGTGCGACGGTCAGTTCCGCATCACCCGTCGTCACGCCCTGCGCGTACTCACACGTTCGGCTTATGCCTGCGGCCTGAACTACAAGATTGGGACACACTCGCTCCGCAAGACGTTTGGCTATATGCTCTACAGCAGCGGCACGGACATTGAGCTTATCCAGCGGCTCCTGAACCACAGCAGCCCGGAGGTCACGTTGTCCTATATCGGCATCACTCAGGACGACATGGATGAGGCTATTTTGGGTTTGGATTGAGGTCAAAATCTGACCGAACCCGATTTTTACCGTTTAGCGGACAGGGTAAATCCGTGAGGCTTTGCAATCACTAACTTTATATTAAAGAAAAAATGTCCGTCTTTATAGCTTTAGGACATTATTAAAAATCTGTGGATAACTGTCCGGATCGGACAATAAACCCCCTTGTCTTCTGTGTTTTTGGGTCCTTCCAGGGGGTAGGTAGCTTTGCGGTCGGCCCGCTGACCCCGGTTTTTGCTTAGCCACAGGGTTTTGATTTTGGCAGAGATTTAACCCTTGCGCCGCAAGGTTTTACGGAGAAAAAACGCGTTTCTCTGCCAAAACGGGGCTGAAACACTGCCAAACATCCAGGAGGTGATTTTTTGCCAAGGACAAAGAAAGACAAACGGGACTTCCGCTCCGAGAAACTCAACGCGACGGAGGCGGCGGCCTTCCTGAACCTGTCGGAGCGTTCCTTCTACCGCCTCGTTGAGACCGGCGTCATTCCCAAGGCCGGGGATGGCGAGTATATCCTTGGCGATATCACGGACGCCTACTGGCGAAACCAGTTTGACTCCGAGGGCCTGACGGCGGCCCGGACGCGCCTCGTTACGGCCCAGGCGGAGTTGGCCGAGGCTGAGCTGGCGGAGTCCCGGGGCGAACTTCACCGCGCCTCAGCCGTCGTGAAGGTCTGGACGGACAACGTGTCCAACGCGCGGACGCGCCTCCTGGCGATTCCATCGAAGGTCGGCCCGGAGCTTGTGGGCCAGAACCTGACGGTGGTGCAGGCCCGATTAAAGGGAGCCATCTACGAGGCATTGAAGGAACTTGCAGACTATGACGCCGGACGAATCACGCGCACAGCGGCTCTTCTCAGACAATAGCGGCGTATGGCTGCCGCCGCCGGACCTCACCGTCTCACAGTGGGCGGACCGGGAGCGGCGTATCCCACCGGAGGCCAGCGCGGAGCCGGGGATGTGGCGAACCAGCCGCGCGGAGTATCAGCGGGCCGTGATGGACGCGGTGAGTGACCCCGCGACGGAGCGCATCGTCATGATGACCTCCGCGCAGATCGGCAAGACGGAGATACTCCTAAATGTGATCGGCTACTTCATCGACCAGGAGACCTCGCCCATTTTGAAGCTCGACCCAACGCTGGACATGGGGCAGGCGTTCAGCAAGGACCGCCTCGCGCCCATGATTCGCGACACGCCGGCGCTCCAGAGGAAGATAAAGGATCCTCGCTCAAGGGACAGCGGCAACACGCTCCTGCACAAGACCTTCACGGGTGGGCACATCACCATCGCCGGGGCAAACTCCCCCGCGTCCCTGGCCTCGCGGCCCATTCGCGTGCTGCTGTGCGACGAGGTGGACCGCTATCCCGTCTCTGCCGGGACAGAGGGCGACCCGCTTTCCCTCGCCATGAAGAGGACGCAGAACTTCTGGAACCGGCGCATCATCTGGGTATCGACACCAACGATATTGGGGATTTCGCGCATCGAGAAGGCATACAACGCCAGCAGCCGGGAGGAATGGTGCGTGCCCTGTCCGTCCTGCGGGGAATACCAGCCCTACGCATGGGAGCGGATCGTCTGGAAGGACAGGCCGGAGCCCGTCATGGTTTGTGCCAGGTGCGGCACAGAGTTTAACGAGGTCGGATGGAAGGCCGGCCAGGAACGCGGCGTCTGGATTGCCGCCAACGCGGAGGAGCGCCGGACGCGGGGCTTCCACATGAACGCCTTCGCCTCCCCCTGGGCAACGTGGAAGAACCTTGTCGAACAGTATCAGGAGGCCTTCCGCAACGGCGAGGAGGAGCTGAAGGTTTGGTGGAACACCGTCCTCGGCCTGCCCTGGGAAAATCAGGAGGGGACCATCGAGGCGGAGACGATGGAGACTCACCGCGAGGAATACCCGGCGGAGCTGCCCGACGGGGTGCTGGTCCTGACCTGCGGCGTGGACACTCAGGATGACCGCCTGGAATGTGAGGTCGTGGGCTGGGGGCTGGGCAAGGAAAGCTGGGGCATCGAGTACCGCGTCTTTTATGGCGACCCCGGCCGGAGCGAGGTGTGGAATGCACTCGATGATTTTCTTTCCAAGCTCTGGCGGTACAGAGACGGGGAACAAATCGGTCTGAGCTGCGTCTGCATCGACTCAGCGGGACACTTCACGGATGAGGTCTACCGTTTCGTCAAGCCGCGGGCCCGGCGGAACATCTTTGCCATCGTGGGGCGGGGCCGCGAGGGAATGCCCAGCGTGGGCAAACCCAGCCGGAACAACCGCCGCCATGTGGCGCTGTTCACCCTGGGCGTCACGACGATAAAGGGGGCGTTGTTCTCCCGCCTGAAGGTGGAGGCCCCAGGGCCGGGATATTGTCATTTCCCCCTGGAGGCGAAGAACAATCACCGCGGGTATGACGCCGTTTATTTCAAAGGGCTGCTGTCTGAGCGGATGGTGGTCAGGCGGGTGCGCGGCCGGGAGACCATCACCTGGGAGCCGCGGTCCGTGGGCATACGCAACGAGCCGCTTGACACGAGAGTTTATGCGACGGGGGCGATGGAGCTGTTCAATCCGAACTTTGAGATGCACGCGCAGCGCAGGGCCAGAAAAGCCACGAAGAGCGCCGCGCCAAGGCCGCCGGAGGTGCGCAAAACGCCGGAACGGCGGCCGGAAGCGCCGGAAAAAGTCAACGAGACACAGCAGAGCGAGCCGGAAAACGCGCCGAAAGCGCCGGAAAGACGGGCAAAAACGCCCCGCCGGGGCGTGCGCCTGCTCCGGGCGGGGATGAGGTTTTAGAAAGGTGCTATAATGGCCGCGGAGGTGAGGAAGGTGTTTGAAACTCAGACCATAGAGGAAATTCAAATTGACAGCGCTGTCAAAGAGCGGGTGATGCCGCTATTCTCAGAGTTGGGGTTGGATATGGCCGGGGCGGTGAATATCTTTCTGCATCAGTGCCTTCTTCACGGCGGGCTTCCCTTCAGCGTGGAACTGCCACGTTTCAGCGCGGAGACGATTGAGGCAATGGAGGAGGCGCGGCGCATTTCCCGCGATCCCAGCGTCAAAGGTTACGCGAGCGTGGAAGATTTGAAGAAGGCCCTTGAGGAATGACCTACGAGCTCAAATTCACCTCTGCGTACAAGAGGGCTTATAAACGCCTCAAAAAGCGCGGTGCGGATTTATCCCTCCTGGATGAGGTCATCGCCATCCTTCAGCGCGGAGGAAAACTTGACCCAAAGTATCACGACCACGAATTGATAGGACGGTTCAAGGGCTTCCGCGAGTGTCATATTAAACCTGACTGGCTGTTGATTTATCTGATTGAACAGGGCGTGTTGACTTTAACTCTGGTTGATACGGGGACTCATGCGGAGATTTTAGGGATATGACTATGTTATCTCAGTATGTTTGATTACCATCCCCGGTTTGTGTATACTCTACATTGATAGAGCCCTCCACGCATAAGGCGCGATGCCATTA
>JAILIX010000030.1 GCA_024695065.1 Fretibacterium sp.
GCCTATGGCGGCGACGGTCGCCTGGAGGGCGGATGACAACGCCCTTCAGGTTGCGAAGGGCTCCGTGCGGCCAGCGGTTGCCTTTGTGTGGCTGGATGCGGCGCTGAAGGTCTCTGACCGGAACGGAAACGCGCTGGCGGATCATGTGTCCGACTACGTCAACGCCACCTCTGCCGGCATGATTCCCGCGTTCTGCGTCCGGGATGCCGCCGCTGCCGCAGCGCTGAAGACCTGGCTGTCCGGCGGCGGGCTTAAGGACTGCTTCGTGGTCTCCACGCCGGAGAACAAGGCAGCGGTCAGGGATGTGGCCGATCTTCTGCACGTGCGCGGAATGCTGGATTATACGGCAAACAGGAAGCCGGACCGCACCGCGCTTCTGGACATGGTCTCCTCCGTCAACGGTGCGCATGGAAAGGTGGTGCTGCTCAGCCGCGAGGCTGCCACGCGGGAGAACATCCGTCTGCTGCAGTCCCTTTGCGCCACGGTGTGGGTGCAGGCCCCGGCCGACACAAAAACGCTGGTGACACTGTACACGGACGGGGTAAACGGCGTTGTAACAGAGGATTATGAGGCCGCTATCCGCGCGGAGGAGCTTTTCAGGGACGACGCGCCGTCCCTGCTTCGCCTTCCCTTCATCATCGGACATCGCGGCGACCCTTCCCAGTATGTGGAAAATACACTCGACTCCGCAAGAGGCGCCTTTGAGGAGGGCGCCGACTCGGTGGAGAACGATATCCATCTCAGCAGCGACGGGGAACTGTTCATCTTTCATGACGACACCCCGGAGAGGTTCCTGTGCCTGAGGGATGTGGAAGACATAGAGTCCATGACGCTGGCCGAACTGAGGACCCATCCCTTTGTCTGGAGTAATGATGCTGGCTGCATCCTCCAGAACAATGAGGTGAGGGTGGAGGATTCCCGCTACGGAAAGTTCTATGGCCAGGATGAGCAGAAACAGTACACGGTCCCCACCCTCCGGGAGTACATCGAGACCTTCAGGGGCAAGGCGCTGATTCACGCCACGGAGATCAAGAGCTGCCGCCCGGAGATTATCCCTGTGTACAAGGCGCTGGTGGACCAATATGACGTGTGGGACCAGTTCTTCACCATCACCTTCAACAGGGAGATTCTGGAGGCCGTCTACAAAAATTATCCCGAGATATCCATCGGTGCGTTGATGATACCGCTTTTTGATGATTACGATGGAATCACTGAGGAACAAGGCGCGGAGGCGGCGCTGGAAAAGCTTTATGAGAGTCTGGACCAGTGGAATGCGACCTATAACCCCATGTATTTCGGCTGCGGCGAGGCCATGATCAGGGCCGGGCGCCACAGGGGCCTGACGGTGTGGCTCTGGACATATGGCCAGCCCCAGGACTTCGCCAGAGATTACGTGAAGGGATTCAGCGGCCTCACGTTGGATTTCCCCTGGTGGGCCTCGGATGATATTGTGGAGATTTCCCTCACGGACACTGCGTCCGGCACGGAGGTGCCACAGCCGGAGGGGAGAACGCGGACGGGCGTACGGAAGACGCTGGAGGGGGCGGAACAGATCCTGCTGGAAGAGCGGACCGATTCATCGAAACTGATGATCTGGCGGTACCGGGCGGACCTGAACGTCAACGGCACGTCCTTCGGGAGCTATTATCTGTACTCCAATCCCTTCATCGTTGAAGAGGAAAAACAGGACCAGGACCCCGGGGGGGATGAATCCGGTGTCCCCGTCAGCAGCAGGGACAGTCACAGCGGGTGTGAGCTGGGGCTGAGTGTGCTGGCGTTCCCGGCGCTCTCACTGCTCATCCGGAAACGCAAAAAATGAGGCTGCAAGACCGCGTCAGCGGAAGAGTATATCTTTCAGGAGGTAATGTAGATGAAGAAAGTTGTATGCGTGTTTCTTGTGGGATTGATGGCGCTGATGTCTGTTCCTGTGGGGACTTTCGCTGCGGAGGGCGGGCTGAAGATTGCCATCCTCACATCGCCCAGCGACGTGCGCGACGGAAGCTTTAATGAGAACAACTACAACGGGATTCTGAGCTTTCTCAGGGATCATCCCGACGCATCTGTGACGCCGCTGGTGGAGAAAACCGGCGACGTGACGGCCGTGCTCAATCTGACGGAAGAAGTCGTGGCGGACTACGATATCCTTGTCTGCTGCGGTTTCCAGTTCTCAGGAATCACGGAGATAGCGCAGGACAACCCGGAGGTCCGTTTCATCCTTGTGGATACCTGGCCTGTGGATGCGGAAGGGAAAGATGTGGAGGTTGAAAACATCAACGCCATGAAGTTCAGGGAGCAGGAGAGCGGTTTTCTGGCCGGCATGGCCGCGGCCCTCTGCTCAAAGACGAAGAAGGTCGCCGTGGTGAACGGCATTGCCTATCCTGCGAATGTGAACTATCAGTACGGATTCATGTCCGGTGTCCATTACGCGAACCGGCACCATGGAGCCGGGGCTGAGATTGTTGAGCTGCCCTCCTACTCGGGAACGGACGTGACCGGAGCCAGCGTGGGCGGCAACTATGTGGGGTCCTTCTCCGACATGGTGAACGGCAAGGTCGTGGGACAGGCCCTCATCCGGGAGGGCTGTGACGTCATCTTTGTGGCGGCAGGCGGTTCCGGCAACGGAGTGTTCACCGCCGCGAAGGAAGCAAAGGACGTCTACGTCATCGGAGTTGACGTGGACCAGTATGACGATGGGGCCAATGGCAGTTCCAACATTATCCTGACCAGTGGGCTGAAGGTCATGGATGTGAACAACGCCCGCGTCCTGAACGAGATTGTGGATGGAAAATTCAGGGGCGGCAATTATCTGCTGGGGGCGGACACGAACTCCACCGGTTATGTCAAAAAAGAGGGCCGTTGTCAGCTTCCTGGGGATGTGATCGAAAAGATTGACCACGCCTTTGCCCTGATGAAGACCGGCGTCATCGTTCCCGCCGCTTTTGGCAACGGGATGAAGCCCGACAGCTTTAAGGGCCTTGATGCCGAATAAGCCATCATGAGCGAGCAGGATTTCATCGTCGAGATGCGGGGAATCACCAGACGGTTCCCCGGCATCACGGCCTGCGACGGTGTTTCCATACAGATACGAAAGGGAGAAATTTACGCAATCCTGGGGGAGAACGGGGCGGGAAAGTCTACGCTGATGAGTATGCTTTTTGGGATGATCGAGCCAGACGAGGGGGAGATCTACATCCGGGGAAAGCGTGAGCGCATCGACTCCCCCCGCCGGGCTACGCAGCTCAGTATCGGTATGGTTCACCAGCATTTTTGCCTCGTCTCCAACTACACGGTGGCAGAGAACATCATTTTGGGGATGGAGCCGAAGAAGAAATGGGGCTTTTTCCCCATGGTTGATATTGCGGGGGCCAATGCGGAGGTTGCCGCTCTGTCGGAACGTTATGGCCTGAAGGTCAATCCGGAGGATGTGATTGAGGACCTGAGCGTGGCCACGCAGCAGAGGGTTGAAATTCTCAAGATGCTCTACCGTGAGGCGGAGATTCTTATTTTCGATGAGCCCACTGCTGTCCTGACGCCTCAGGAGATCCTCGCGTTCCTGAATATCGTGCGCGGCCTTCGGGATCAGGGCAAGACCGTTATTCTCATTACCCACAAGCTGGAGGAGATCAAGCAGGTTGCGGACCGCTGTGCCATATTGCGCCGCGGGAAGCTGATCACAGTGATGGATGTGAGTTCCTCATCCACCAGCGACATGGCCCGCATGATGGTGGGGCGCGAGGTCTCCTTCACAACACCGAAAGCCCCGCATGATTTTGGCCCGGCGGTTCTGCGGCTGGAGAACCTGACTGTCGGAAATGCCGTCGGCTGCAATGCGGTCAATTCCGTTTCCTTTGAGGTCCGTGCCGGGGAGGTTCTTGGGATAGCCGGCGTCTCCGGCAACGGGCAAAATGAACTGGCGGACTCCATCATGGGGCTCCGGAAGAGTCAGAGCGGAAAAATTTTCCTGAATGGAAGGGATATCACAGGCCTCTCCGTTCGTGAGCGTGTTGAGGCTGGGATTGCCTATATTCCGGAGGACCGGCATAACGTGGGGCTGGTTCTGGACTTCACACTCAGGGATAACCTGATGCTGCGGCAGTACTACCAGGCGAAGTTTACCCACCGTCATTTTATGGATGAAGCCGCCTTTGAGAAGTATGGGGAGGAACTCATAAGACGGTACGATATCCGCAGCAATCAGGGGGGCGCGACGATTGTGCGTTCCATGTCCGGCGGCAATCAGCAGAAAGCCATCATCGCACGGGAACTGGACCTGAAGACGCCGCTGGTGGTCTTTATGCAGCCGACCCGTGGGCTGGATGCAGGGGCTGTCTCCAACATTCACCGGCGGATTATCGAGGAGCGGGACCGGGGGGCGGCCGTGCTTCTCATTTCCCTCGACCTGGATGAGATTATGGACTGCTCGGATACCGTTGCCGTTATCTTTGGGGGACGGATCAGCAGGATTGCCCCTGCGGCCTCTCTGACGGTGGATGAGATTGGCCTTTATATGATGGGAGTCAGGGGAGGGGAAGTCGCGTGAAATTTTTACGCTCTTTATTCTTTGGGGACAGGTTCCGAATGCTCCGCGCCTCCTTCTGGGCGCTCCTCTTCAGCCTGGCAGCCGGGGCGCTCATCCTTTTCCTGATGGGGAAAAATCCCGTCTCCGCCTATGCTAATCTGCTTCAGGGGGCGGGGCTTCTTCCCAAACTGAAATACGCGGGCCGGCAGAACCAGCTTACGGACTTCCTCAGCTTTCTGGACGCCATGACCCCGATGGTCTTTGCCTCGCTGTCCGTGGCGACAGCCCTGCGGGCTGGTTTTTTCAACATCGCTGTGCCGGGGCAGATGCTGGCGGCGGGGTTCTGCGCCCATATTGTGATGGCGGCACTGGGGGACGCGCTGCCGTCTCCCCTGGCAAAGATTCTGGTTCTGGTCATCGGCATCGCTGTGGGGGCTGCTCTGAGCGCCTGCATGGGATGGCTGAAGTACCGCTTCAACGTCAACGAGGTGGTGACCTCCATCATGCTGAACTCCATTGTCATGTATCTGGTCACCTTTTATATCAACACGTTTTATGTCAACCCCATTACCCGTCAGAGCCGTCCCATCAGCGACGCGGCACGGCTGACCCTCAGCGGCGTCCGCTGGAATGGCCTGAAGGCGGACTTCGCGCTGGCCTTTCCCCTGGCGATACTTGCCGCGTTTCTTCTGCGTACTTTTCTGGAACGCACCACGTATGGTTTTGAGATCCGGGCGCTGGGGCTTTCCAGGGGAGCTGCCCGTTATAGCGGTATCAGCCTTGGACAGACCACGCTGCTGACAATGGCAATCTCCGGAGCTTTGGGGGGGCTTGCAGGGGTGGCTTATTTCTGCGGCTGCTTCGCCTCCATTCAGCCCGGCACGATGCCAGGCATGGGGTTTGACGCCATCGCGGTGGCGCTCCTTGGGGGAGGTCAGCCTCTGGGATGTGTCTTTGCGTCGTTCCTGATCACCATCATCTCAGAGGGGTCGGTTTACATGAGTTCGCGGTTGAGCGTGGAGCCGGAGATTGCCAGCCTCATCACCTCAGTCATCCTGATCTTCTCAGCCTGTTCTGCCAGCTTTGGAGGAAGGAGGGGCGGACATGACTGAGCTGCTGAACATGGTGATCATTGATGGCCTCAGCTTTGCCCTGCCGCTGTTCATCATGGCGATTGGCGGCATCTACAGCGAAAAAAGCGGCATCACCAACCTTGCCCTTGAGGGCTTCCAGGGAGTTGGAGCCTTCGCAGGGGCCTTTGCTGCTGTGTTCCTGGCGCAGTACACGGCCGGGCCGATGCCCTGTTATTTCTCGTTCCTGTTCGCCATGATCGGGGGAGGCGTTTTTGCCCTGCTCCACGCGCTGCTCTGCATCCGCTTCCGGGCCAATCAGGTCATCAGCGGCGTTGTGATGAATATCCTCGCCGTGGCCATGACCACGTTCCTGACCAAGCGCATCAATGCCGCGGTCTTTGGGAACGCCGGGAACAAGTTCATGTTGGGGACAATTGCCCGGTTTACTGTCCCCGGCCTGAGCGATATCCCTGTTCTGGGGGCCATTTTCACAAATGTCTACCCTTTTGAGGGATTCATCCTTGTTGTGGCCGCCGTGATGAGCTGCGTGCTGTACTGTACGCCCTTTGGCCTGCGTCTCCGGGCCTGCGGCGACAACCCGCATGCGGCAGACGCGGCGGGGGTTGATGTCAATCGTGTGCGGACTGTCGCGGTGGTTATATCCGGCTGCCTGTCCGGGATTGCCGGAATGAGTTTTGCCTATTCAATATCCGCGAACTTCTCTGCGGATATCTTCCTTGGGTACGGCTATCTGTCCATTGCAGCACTGATTTTCGGCAACTGGACGATCCTGCCGGCGTTCTGGGCGTGTCTGCTCTTTGGTTTTGCACACAGCGGCGGGATGGCACTGATTCTCCGGCTGGGGCTGCCCTCCAGCTACAACGACCTTGTCCGCATACTCCCTTACGTCCTGACGCTGGTCCTGCTTATCTTCTTCAGCCGTCACAACCGCAGTCCCCGGGCCCTGGGCGAGCCTTATGAGAAGGGGAAACGCTGAACGGACAACGGACGATACACAGCAGGGTCTGGCCTCTGCCTTTTATGCGTGTCTGACCGCCGGAGCGGACTGATGTTCCCGGGTATCAGGGAACAGATGTTCCTCTGGCGGTTTTCCGCAGCATGCAACGTGCGGGATGTGGCGGTGCCGGTCATCTGTCTGAATCCGGCTGAATCCGAAAACAACAGGCTGTATTCAGGGCCCCGGGGCCGCCGCCGCGAACCCGCCGCGGCGGCTTTATTTCCCCCTCCCGGCAGGGAGTCAAACGGCATGGATGAATGTAAGGAAACGATGATTAAATCGCTAAGAGCAGAATAAAGCCCTGCATTTATCTAATCAAAATCGTGAATAATGGCATTTAATCAGTGTTTCCATAATATTAAAGTCCCCTGCAAAAATTCACAGATGTGTTCAGCCTGATCATTGAAACTCATAAACCCTGAAAATATCTGAAGCGCCCGGAGATAGGGGGAGACTTCCAGGTGCACAGAAAGCGGCATTAAAGCATCCTGTCCAGCCTGTCAGTGAGTTCAGTCTTAGGAACCCCGCCAATGACGCGGTCCACAGCTTTCCCGTTCCTGAAGAATACAAAGTTTGGAATGCTTCGAACGCCAAAAGCCGCCGCAAGGCCCATATTCGCTTCAATGTCGACTTTCCCGACCTTTGCTTTCCCGTCGTATTCCTCCGCAATCTCCTCTATAACAGGCCCCATCATTTTACAGGGGGCACACCAGTCCGCATAGAAATCAACGAGAACCGGCCCGCCGCTCTTCAGCACCTCTGCCTCAAAATTTTCCTCCGAAAAGTGATGAATCATCTTAAGCCCTCCTTCTTTAGCTTTTTAACTTTAGCTTTTTAAGTCATGTCCGGCCTTTGCCCGGCAGATGACCTGCGTCATCGTCCCCATGGGACAGAAGCAGCACCAGGTTCTTGGGCGGTAAAGCGCCATGACAATCAGGCCGAGCAGGGCGGAGCTCAGCATCAGGCTGTAAAACCCAAAGCTGAACTGCGCGGCCCAGTCCGGGACTGTGCCGGCGGAGTAGGCCCAGTGCCACGGGACGCTGAAGGTCCAGAGCAACTTCACAGCTTCCCGAAGCGACGACGCGCCGCTGAACACTCGCCACGTCTGATACATGATGCTGCTGAACATTGCCAGGAAAAAGGCCAGAAACCCAAAGCGGAACCCTGGGGAGGACATCCACCGCGGAGCCGGAAGGCCGCGGGAGCATTTCAGTTTTTTGGGAAGCAGGGCGAAAAGCTGTCCCCGCCCGCAGAGGTGATTGCAGAATCCCTTGTTCCCGCCAAAGACGGCAAGGATAAGGGGCAAAAGAACGTCAATCATCCCCAGCCATGCAAACAGGATGTTGAAAAACCCCAGCAGAAAATAGAGAATCGGCCAAATCCAGAGATAGCTGTACCCATGGTTCCTTTTCATTGCGGATCCTCCCTCGGAATCAGCACGATGCAGTTGGCCGGGCAGGTGCGCTGGCATATCCCGCAGCCCACGCAGGCCGTCTTATCGACCACAGCATAGCACCCGCGCCAGATGGAGAGGGCGTTTCTGGGGCATTCTCCGGCACAGGCGCCGCATGAGACGCATCTCTTCCTGTCGGGCAGGGCATATCGTTTTGAGGCCATAACATTTCCTCCTCAGCTTTCATCATTCGTCGATTATCTTCCCGGCCGTCGATACCGTGACCACCCTCCAGGGGATAAACTTCCCGCTGTCCCGGAGAGCTGTCTTTGCGGCGTGTTCCAGACCGCCGCAGCAGGGGACCTCCATGCGGAGAATCGTCAGACTCCTGATATCGTTATTCCTGATGATCTCTGTCAGCTTCTCCGTATAGTCCACGGCATCCAGCTTGGGGCAGCCAATGACCGTAATGTGGCCGCGCATGAAATCCTCGTGAAAAGCCGCGTAGGCGTATGCCGTGCAGTCCGCGGCGACGAGCAGCTTCGCCCCCTGGTAAAAGGGGGCCTGAGTGGGAACGAGCTTGATTTGAACCGGCCACTGCATCAGCCGGCTCTCGCGGCTTTCAGACCTTTTCGGAGCCTGACCGGCCTGATGCCGGAGCACCTTTGCCATGCTTCCGGGGCAGACGTGGGGCGCCGGGTCAGCGTCCCCGCCGGCGATTTTTGCCCTCATCCTCGCTTCCACAGCCCCCTTGTCATAGTCCGCCGCCTCTCGCTCCATAAGGGTGATGGCCCCCGTCGGACACTCCGGCAGGCAATCGCCAAGGCCGTCGCAATAGTCATCCTTAATCAGATGCGCTTTTCCATTGACCATCTCAATGGCGCCCTCATGGCAGGCCGCCGCGCACAGGCCGCAGCCGCTGCATTTATCTTCGTCAATAGCCACAATCTTCCGTATCATCATTACCACCTCCGCAGTGACCTGACTATACTCCATAACCGGCAAATGCTTTGTAACATTTGTTACGTTTTATAGATACTCCTCCAGGGCTTTCTGGTCTTTGATCCGGATAAGACGCCCCGCCGCCTCAAGAAGGCCGTCACGTTCCATCCGGCTTATCTCGCGGGAGAGCGATGGCCGTGCCACCCCGAGATAGTCAGCCATATTCTCCCGGGAGGGAACCTGAATAAGTTCGTTTTTCCCCTGACGGTCAACGAGATAGCGGGCAATTTTTCCCCGCAGGGTCCCGCCTCCCATAACCCGTACCCGGCGGTTCATGTTATAGGTTTTCCGGGCAAAGACGGCAAGCAGATTTGTTTGGATAACCTCGCAGATTTCTGCGTACTCCCTGGACTTCATCTTCATCAGACGGCGCATGTCCAGGGAAGTCACGGCGCAGTCCTCTGTCGCCTCGGCATACATATCGAAATGCGGCAGATCCATGAAAGCGTAAACCTCGCCGAAGATTTCCCCCGGCGCTGTGATGGCTGTGATGATGAGCCGCTTGCCGTCCGGCGTGTCTCTGGCGATCAGGATTTTGCCTGAAATCAGCACAAAGATATTCCCTGGTTTATCTTCCGGGTTGAAGACCCTTTCGCCCCTGCGGCAATTCCGCGTGAGCATGAGGCCACTGCGGGCCAGAGCCGCTGTCTGCTCCGCCGTCAGGTTGTCCAGCACGCGGCTCTGAAGGGAGGGGGTATCTCTGGGCGTCATCGTCTGGCCGGGTTCCGAAGCGTGCCGCTGGCTGAAGCGCTGAGGGGGGGCCCGCCAAAATATTGGATTCCCTTTTCCAGGCAACGGCGCTTCCTCACCGTGGGATAGCGGGAGTTGATCTCATGGAAGCGGGGGCAGTCCCTGTCGTGGTCGTTGATGATCCCGCAGGCCTGAAGATGGGAGTAGACCGTGACAGTTCCAAGGAATTTGAACCCGCGGCCCTTCAGGTCTTTGCTTATTTTATCCGACAGATTATTGCTGACGGGAATCCAGCCCGCGTCATGCCGATTGTAAAGGATGGTCCTGCCCCCGGAATAAGCCCACAGATAATCGCAGAAACTGCCGGACTCTGCGCGTATTTTTTGAAAACACCGCGCGTTGTGGATGACAGCCTCAATCTTCCTTCGGGAGCGGATCATGCCGTCTGTATTCAGGATACGCTCAATGTCCCGCTCATGGTATCCGGCAACAGCATCATACTCAAAATTATCAAAGCAGGCCCTGAAAATTTCCCGTTTTCGGAGCATCAGGTCCCAGCTGAGTCCGCACTGCATGACCTCCATCATCAGGAACTCGAATTGCCCCCGGTCATCGTGAAGGGGGACTCCCCACTCCGTGTCGTGGTACCGGAGGTGGGCTTCCGACGTCGTTTTCCAGCTGCAGCCGCTCATCACGTTTCCTCCTGTCATCCGTGGCTGTGACGCATTTGTGAAATAACGTCATACAGGTGTTCCTCCCACTCGGTTTCCGTATCTCCGCGAAACAGATCGACGGCATATTTCTGCTGCAGCTGCCAGACGGCTTTTTCCCAGCGGAAGGAGAGCCATTTATCCCGTATCCCGCCAAGGTCCCCGAAAGTGAGCTGATGCGAATATTCGCTGCCGAGGTTCTGCAGGCTGATTCCGATGAGGCGGATGGAATGGGTGAGGGTCCCCTTCAGAAGCGGGATAACTGCCATGAATATCTCGTAAGCATGATGGATGCTCTCTCCGCTGTGCGAACGGGTGATGGACTTCATGTCACTGTAGGTGAGCTTCAGCGTAACGGTCCTGGCGTACAGGCTGAGGCGGCGGAGCCTCGCCTCCAGAGAGATGGACAGGATCATCAGGACGTCCCTGAGAAAAATGATGCTCAGGGTGTCCCTCTGAAAAGTGACCTCCCGTCCTATGGACCTGGCCTCTGCCTCCTCCGAGTGTGTGACGGGCCGCTCGTCAATGCCAAGGGACAGGTCGGCGATATACTTTCCCACCTTGCCCAGTGTCTGGATGACCGTCTGCCGGTTGTTCTGAACATCCCTGACCGTAAAGATTCTTTTCTGAGTGAGCTTTTCCGCCGTCTTCTCTCCCACTCCATGGAGGACCCGGATGCTGCGGTCAATGACCAGCCCCACAAAGGCCTCGGGAGTGGGGATTTCAAAGAATCCGTCGGGTTTCTTCTCCTCGCTGGCCATCTTTGCGGAGGTCATGGAATACCCCACGCCGACGGAACAGGTCAGGCCCACCTCCGCTTTTGTCCGTTTTTTTATTGTCCAGGCTATGGTCCGTGCGCCTCCGAATTTGTCCGCCGTGCGGGTCACATCGAGGTACCCTTCGTCAAGGGCGATGTATTCCACCACATCGGCGTAAGCACGCCAGATTCGGTGAAGCTGTGCGGAAACGCGATGATACTTTTGCCGGTCCGGGTGCATGAAGATGCCGTGAGGACACAGCTTATAGGCCTCTTTGATATTCTGGGCCGAGTGAACGCCAAATTTTCTGGCTTCATAACTGCAGGTGGCCACAACCCCGCGCTCCTGCGGCAGGGCGCCGATGATAAGCGGCTTCCCGGCAAGAGCGGGGTTGTCGCGCGCTTCTATGGAGGCGTAAAAGGCGTCCATGTCAACATGGATGATCAGCCGGTCCATGACAACGCTGAAGATAAACTGACAAGAACACCTGACAGCCTGGGGGACAGGCTGTCAGGCTCTGATGTTATTATCAAGATCTTTTTTCAGCCCCTCCCGCCTCGCGCCGGAACCGGCGGACATGGCGGGACAATGCACATGGGGCTGTTTTGAACAGGCTTTTCATCACAGCTCCTGACCCGCTGAAGGTCAGTATCCCATCGACTTGACCATGACGGCGTCGAACTTTTCTCCCTTTTCGTTGACGTAAAGAACGTCGGCGGCTTCGCTTGCGGGGCTGTACTGCATCAGGGACGCTATCCCCTGTGCTGAAGGGGACCCCAGCTGGGAGTCCTGCGTCTCCTTTGTCGCAAGGCCGTATTTTGCCAGCACAGGACGCAGATTCCTCAAAAGAACAATGCCGGACTGGAAATTAGTGTAATCCTTTTCTCCGGCTTCCTGAACACAGCGCTCAAATTCTTCTCCTGACATGTTTTTTCCTCCTGTTTTCTGATCCTGTCCCGGTGCCCCCGTTGCTTTGCGGCATAAGGACAGCCGGCGTTTAAAGATTCCTCATCGCGGGTATCCTGACCCTGCGTTTATGTATTGGACTGCTGCTTCCTTGGGCGCCCACGTTTTCTGGAAGCTGCCGCAGCGGCAGCCGGTGCGGCAGCCGCTGTGGCAGACGTCCTCGGTTTTCTCCTTGCAAGAGACCTGCGTGCCTGCTTCACAGGTTTCTCTGCACTGCCGTCTTTCCTGAGTTTTATGTCTTTGGAAACAGCGGGCGCGGCAGAGGCACTGACAGCCTGCCGGGACGGTCTTCCCCCGGACGCGGCCCTGCTTGGGGCCCTGGGGCTCTCAGCGGGCGCGGCTTTTATGGAAGTTTTGGACGCCGGCCTGCTCTTTGCCGTTTTATCTGTGCTCTTTTTGGCTTTTGCCGGCGGCACAGAAGAAGATCCGATGCACTGAGGAACCAGATCGATGAGCGTAACGCCAAAAATATCCGCCATGCTGATGAGCTGTTTCAGCGTTGGATTGAAGGTTATGCGTCCGTTCATCCATCGTGAAAGGGTGGGAGCGCTGACGCCAAGAAGCTTTGCCAAATCACCCTGCCTGATGCCGCGGCTTTCCCTGTAGGATTTCAATCGCTGGATAATAGGCTTTGCGACAAACATGAAATACGCTCCAATCTGCGATAGGATATATAAATTATAATAAATTCAGGATTAATCCGTCAATAACACCCCGTGCGTTTTATGGGGATTGTGATACAATCATACGCGTTTGATTTTTGATTTAGGGAGGTATGTTTTATGACGAAAGCTGAATTTTCCTCTGAAGTTGCAGAGAAAACGGGGCTGACCAAGAAGGATGCGGTAATTGCCGTTGATGCCGTTCTCGAGGTGATCGGGGATGTGCTGGCAAGGGGTGAGAAGCTGACATTTGTCGGTTTCGGTTCTTTTGAGGTCAGGGAACGCGCTGCGCGTGAGGGACGCAACCCGAGAGACCCCGAAAAGACATTCCAGATTCCGGCCAGAAAAGCTCCGGTTTTTAAGGCAGGGGCATATCTGAAGGCGAAGGTGGACAAGTAGGGGAGGATATTCAAAGGGCCTCAGGATTTTTGAGGGAGTGAGACAATAAGACCCTTGTCCGGAACTCCCCAGGACTGGACTGAGGCCGGTTTCCCCTCTCGGGGAAATGAGAAGGCTCACAGACCCTTGTCTGCGCGTTTCATCCATCACTCCCTGTGCGCCGTGATGAGGGTCCCGCTGCTGGCATTCACGGTGATAACGCAGCCGCCGGTGTGAACGTACCAGTTTTTGCCCTGGCGCCTGATGTCCGCTTTTTCATCCAGTATTTTCAGCCGGCACCATCCCACAACGTCGTCCTCCGTCAGGTCGAGATTCTTTTTTATCCTCTCCGTGCCCATGGCTGTTGTGTGGAGCTTGTCAACGTTCTCTGTCAGCTCATGGCTCACTGTCCGCACCCCTTCCTTTGCCCCCGGCCCATATCGAAGTTATTCATTCCACCCTTTGCACACGTCCACCCAGGCGGTGGAGGCGGAGTATTTCTCCAGTTCCGCGGGGGTCAGCTCAATGGCGCTGTTCCCGCTGCCGCAGGCGGGGAAAACGGTTTCAAACCGTTTCAGGGACTCGTCCAGATAAACGGTGACGCCCTCATTCACGGCAAAGGGGCATACGCCCCCCACGGCATGGCCCACCAGAGTTTCCGCCTCTGCCGGAGAGAGCATTTTCGGCTTTTTCCCAAACCGGGCCTTGAATTTGGGATTATCGATCCTGGCATCCCCGGCTGTAACAACCAGGAGGGCCTTTCCGTCCGCCATAAACGACAGTGTCTTTGCAATCCGGCAGGGTTCGCAGCGGAGAGCCTGTGCCGCCAGTTCCACCGTGGCGCTGGACTCCTTAAATTCAAGCACCCTGTCCGCGATGCCGAACCCTGCGAAATATTCTTTTACCTTCTCAATAGCCATATGATTTCCTCCTGATTCTCTTATTTCCGGACGCCGTGATGACGGACCTGCTGCCTGTGTTCACGACAGCGCGATAAGCAGCAGCGCGAACAGGACCACGGAGGCATCCAGCAGCCTGTGGGAGCGAAGGATGTCCGCCGCTCGCGGGACGGCTCCGTCCCCCAGCTGGGGCCGGGCCTCCATGACCCCGCCGTAAACCGCCCCGCCCCCCAGACTCAGCCTCAGCACCCCCGCAAAGGCGCTCTCGCCGTGGGCGCTGTTGGGGCTTCTGTGCTTTTTCCGGTCCCGGAGAAACACCCGGAGGGCTGGAAAGGGATTGCGCCCCAGACATCCCCCCGCCAGAACAATCACAAGCCCTCCCAGCCGTGCCGGGAGGAAGTTCAGCGCGTCGTCCAGACGGGCGCTGGCCCTGCCGAAATCATGATAACGGGGATTGTCGTAGCCCACCATCGAATCCAGAGTGCTGGCCGCCTTGAAGAGCCAGACACACAGCACCATGCCCGCGCCTCCGCCTAAAAAGATGTAGCCCAGCGCCGCGTAAAACATCACGGACAGAACGCCGTCCACGGAGTTCTCCGCCACGGTCTCCACCGCAGCCCGCGCGATGTCCGCCTCGCCCAGCGGGGCTGTGTCCCGCCCCACGACGCGGGAGAGGGCTTCCCGCGCGCCCGGCAGGTCTCGCCGGAACAATGCCAGCGCCACGGGCAGGGTCTCGTCCTTCAGCGACCGCCAGGCAAGGGCGGAACAGAGCAGGCAGATCTCTAGGGCCTCCAGGAACCACGGAACCGGCGAGGCCGCCCACAGCAGAAGCCCAACGGCTGTCCCCGTCAGGGCCAGGGTTGCGGCGCAGAGCAGGATACCGCGCAGAAAGGCAGCTCCCTTTTTCTGGGTATAAAGCCGGCGCTCCAGAAATACGATGAGCCGGCCTATGCCCGACACGGGGTGGGGCAGGCCATGGGGATCCCCCAGCAGCATGTCCAGCAGCAGAGCCAGGCACAGAAGCAGAGAAAAATTCACCGGCATTCCTCCCCCCAAAATGCTCTTATTATATAGCAAGTGTCAAAATCGTTCAGAGCCTGCCCGGCATCCCCGGGGCAGGCCAGGCTCCGGAGGCGCGGAGGTGAGTATTATCACTGGTTCTTGCTGGGCCCCATTTACCCCTTTGAGGCGGTTATGTTAAAATGCTTCGTGTTTGGCAGACTGTCCTTCATGAGGGACAGCCGGTGGGAAAATTTCTGAGGAGGAATAACAAAATTGAAGAACGTTTTGTATTTAAAGTGGAAATGGGCGGCGGCCCCTGTCCTGATGGGACTGCTGGCAGCCTGCATTGCATGGGCGGCCCCCGCTGAGAAGGCGGCAGAGGTCACCCCGGCCGCAGGGACAAAAGTCCTGGCCCGGGTGGATGGGCAGGAGATCACGGAGGAGGCGGTGATGCAGCTCCTTCAGTCCATGGGCCCCCAGGGAATGATGATGTACGGCACCGAGCAGGGCCGGAAGATGATTTTGGAGGAGCTTATCTCCGTGCGGCTTTTTGCCCTTGACGCGGTCAAGGCGAAACTGGACGAGACGGCGGAGTTTAAGAAGACGCTGGAGGACATCCGGACCCATGTCCTTGCCCAGACGGCGATGCGTGAGGCAATCAGGGATATCACCGTCAGCGACGAGGAAACCAGGCGATTCTACGATGAGAACACCGCGCAGTTCAAGCAGCCGGAGCGCATTCATGCCCGTCACATTCTGCTGAAAGATGACGCAGAGAGCGCGGACAAGATAGCTAAGGTTCAGGCGGACCTGAAGGCCGGAGTCTCCTTTGACGAGGTCGCGAAGGCTGTCTCCGTCTGCCCCTCCGCTCAGCAGGGCGGCGATTTGGGCGAGTTCCAGAAGGGGCAGATGGTTCCAGAGTTCGAGACGGCGGCTTTCGCCCTGAAGAACGTCGGCGACATCTCCGAGCCTGTGAAGTCGCAGTTTGGATGGCACATCATCAAACTGGAGGGCCGTGTGCCTGAGTCCGTCATGCCCTATGATGAGGTGAAGGACCAAATCACTCAGGAGCTGCAGAAAACGAAATCATCCGAGCGGATCCGCGCCAGGATCGACGAACTGAAAAAGACCTACAAGGTGGAAATTCTGGAAGCCGAAAAAGAGCCGGAGAAGAAGTAACCGGAAGAAGCAAAAGAGAGGGGCCGTCCGGTCCCTCTCTTTTTTTGCTCTTTTACTGCCGCCTGCGCCCGGTCAGTTTATGAAGCGGCAGACCTGAATGCCCGCTTCATATAACAGAACCATGGGCAGCCCAAGGGCTATCTGGGAAATCACATCAGGAGGCGTAAGAATGGCAGCGAGGGTAAACACTCCCAATATCACATATTTTCTTTTTGAGGCCAGCATCCGGTAATGGGTCCAGCCGATTTTTGTGGTGATATAAAGAAACACCGGCAGCTGAAAGGCAGCCCCGAAGGGCAGGATAAAACCGAATAAGAAGCCTACATACCTGTCAAGCGACAACATGGGGGTTGCCAGGTTGTCTCCGGCTACAAGAAAAAAATCCACCGCAAGCATATATACGGCACCATAGCAGAAAATCACGCCGAACAGAAATAATATAAGCGCCACAAAAAAAATTATCTTGAAGGCTTTTTTTTCTTTGGGGTACAGCGCAGGCTTGATAAAGCTCCAGAATTCCCAGATGATAACAGGACTGGCAAGTATCATGGCAACGAGAAAGGCAACTTTGATTTTTGTTATAAAAGCCTCTGACATCGCCGTGTAAATAATTTCTATGCCCCGTTCCTTAATGGGGGTGATGATCAAATTCATTATGTATTCAATCGCGAAGGAATACACAACAAAAAAAGCCGCCGCAACCGCAGCAGCCGATTTGACGAACGCTTTGCGAAGAGCAGTCAGGTGCGATAATACGGATGCTTTCTCCTGAGGTCCCTGAGCATCCATGATTATGCCTTTGTTTCCCCGCTGACATCCGAAGATTTGTTTTCAGTCCCCTGAAGCTCTGTTTTGAAGTCCTTTATGCTTCTCCCCAAAGCCTTGCCGACTCCTGAAAGTTTGCTCCCCCCGAACAGGACCAGCGCTAAAAAGATGAGCAGCAGAATCTCGGTTATTCCCAGGTGCATAAAGCAACCCCTCCTGTTATTTATTCAGAGTCTGATCAATTTCTCTTGTAGTGGCTTCAATTTCCTCAGATACAGAATTCACTTCCCGGGCTATGTCCGTTTGGGGATCAAGGTGCTTTATTTCCCGGTCGATGGTTTTCTGTGTATCGTCTATTTCCTTCTCAAGCTCATTCCAGTTGAGCTCTGATTTCACTTCCCGAATCAGGAGCCGGAGTTTTTTGATTTGCCGCCCAAGCCATCTTGCGACTTTCGGCAGATCCTCCGGCCCCACAATCAGGAAGGCAATCAGAAATATAACAAGTAATTCTGAAATACCTATGTTAAACAGGCTGTTACACCCCTTTGGAGATCAAACCTGGTCTGACCTAGCCTACATAATCTGCTGCTTCGCGTGCGGCAATATAGCCCGAATCAATGCAGAGTCCGTAGCAGAAGCCGGGGACATCATAGTAGGGGCTGTAATACAGCGAGCCGTTGTCGGTGCCCACGACGTAAAGACCCTGCATGGGGGTGTTGTCCGCCTTGAGGGCGCGCAGCCGGTCGTCGGTGCGGATGCCGCCAAAGGTGCTCCAGGCCGAGGGCTCGCACTGCACAGCGTAGAACGGCCCTTTTGCAATCTTGCTCAGATACCAGGGCGACGTGCCGAATTCTTCGTCAACGCCCTTGTCGCAGTATTCGTTGTACTTCGCCACGGTCTTGACCAGGTCGGTCAGCCCGAAGGCCCTGCTCAGCTCCTCCAGCGTGTCCGCCTTGGCAAGCCAGCCCTCCTTCAGGCCCTCCTCCATGTCCTCCGGCAGGCGGTCCAGAACCCGTCCCTTGAAATAATTTCCGATAAACCAGTTCTTCTCGTTGGCGCCCTTTGCGGTGGTGTACTCGTACAGGCCCTTTGTCCTCATGGCGTCAACATAGGCCTGGTCCACAATGCCGTACCAGGGGGCATTCAAAATAATCTGCTCAGAGCCGTAGCTC
>JAILIX010000106.1 GCA_024695065.1 Fretibacterium sp.
GCGTCCAGCGTGGACAGCGTCAGGGATTTCCCGAACCGCCGGGGACGGGAAAGAAAATAACGCCGTCCGCTTGTCACCAGTTCCTGCAAACGTGCTGTCTTATCCACATAAAGCAGGCTGTCCTGCCGCATCGCCACAAAATCCTGAACCCCGATGGGGAGTTCCTGAAGCCCTCCAGCCATATCCTCTTCACCTCAACCCTCTTTTTCTGATATTTTATCAGATGCTGAGCCTGATATAAATCCGCCGCCTGGCGGCCGCTGTTCCGGGGGCAGGCGGTCCGGAACGGAATAAAAAAAAACGGTCCGCAGGCCGCGGACCGCTGTAAAAAATCTACGCTATAAAATCTCTCAGTCTTTCCCGGAGGCGGATTCTCGTTTTTTCCCACTGCCGCCGAAAGACGGAGCGGGACATCTTCAGGGCGGCGGCGGCCCCACGCCCGGAGCCTTCCATCATCAGCCCGCAGATTTGCCGGGCTGCCGGGTCCAGCTCGTCCAGCTCCCGCCAGATCGACTCCAGCAGGTCATTTTGGAGGGCAAGGGCCTCCGGGGAAGGGGCGCTGTCCATGAGCACAGCGTCGGCCGTAATCTCTCCGTCCGCGTCGTCCAGGGAGACCCGGTTGCCCTCCGTCCGGTACCGGCAGACCGGACAATCCACGTCGCAGCCCCAAAGTTTTGACCGGGGGCAGGAACACCTCCCCTGCCGCCGCATCCGTTTCTGCGTCTGCCAGATCAGCGGGTACAGCCCGCGGTAAAGTTCCTCGCTGATGGGGATAAGCCCGACCTTCCCCGGGTCCTCCGGGTCCCGGACGGGGTAAAACCGCCGCGTCCCTCCGGCGCCGGGTTCTCTGATTCCGCCTTTGATTTTGTCAACACAACTGTTCATCATGCGTCCTTTCCGCGGACGCGCAGGCCGGGGGATGTTCCGCGGCGCGCCGGGGCTGCCCGGCAAAAAGCCGGAAGCACACAGCAAGGGGCCGCGTACGGTCATTCCGGAAGAAACACGATTCTGTTTCCTCCCGGTTTCCGTCATGAACACCCTCCGCCGTATGCATCCGGCTGTCAGATATTTTTTTCGAAAAAAAGAGGCCGGGGAGAATACCCGCGCACCACGCTGATGTGCACAGATATTCTGCCCCGGCCTCGTCCAAAAGTTGATGGCTGCGCTCGGCTGGCAGCAAATATTCAGCGGACCGCTGAGACGGGCCCGGCTACCTGCCGGTGCCGGCCTGACTGCTCAGCGATTTTTCTGTTCTTTTATCTCATGATTTATTCCCTGAAAATAATTCTCTCCACCGGCTTGCCGTAGAGGTCCTCAAGGATCTCCTGCGGCGTCACGAAATCCATTTTTCCCCGTGATTTCACGAGCATCACCGGGGTCCCGGCCAGAATTTTTTTGTCTCCATAATGCGCTTTCATGCGCCTTGTCATCAGAACGTCCCTGCTGTTTAAATTTTTTTTACTCATTGATACGCCCTTTCGTTAAGGATAAATGTAAGGATAAATGCAAAAAAGTGAAAAACGCCTGCCGTTCCGGACCCCGCCGCGGAACACCGCCGGAAAAGAACGCTCTTCCCGATACGGACAGGGCCGCCCTCTAAAACCGAGTTGTCATCTTCCGTCCTCCCCTCTCCCCCGCCGGGGGCCATATCCAAAACAGCATAGATTTTAGGAGAGAATACATAAATCCGCAATCTGTATTTTTACCGACCTCCCCCTGTCCCCTTTACCGGCTTCCGTCACAAATCACTGAAGCGAAGCAATTTCAGCCAAATCCGGGGGAAGGAGCGAAGGAGGAGGGCAGCGGGGCCCCTTGACATAAAATTGATAATATGGCAATATCTGAAGCAGAGAAGGGAGGTTGACAGGGAATGAATGAAGACATGATGGAACGCATCAAACGGCTCATCTCCGAAAAGCATCTGTCCCAGACGAAGATCGCGAAGGAGCTGGGGATCCACTACACGACCCTCTGGCGGAGGCTGAACGGCGCGCGGGATCTGAACGTGGATTTTCTGGTGAATCTTGCCCGCGTTCTGGGGACCTCGGCAGCGTTTCTGCTGGGAGAGACGGAGGACCCTTCTCCGGACCTGAGCCAGGCCCGCTCCGGGGAGGAAACCCCGCCGCGGGTGAGCAGCGTGACGCTGGATCTTGAGGTCATGATCAAGGATCTGGTTTACGAGCACCCTGACCTTGCGATAGGCTTCCGGGACACGCGGGAGAACTGGGGCTCTCTGTCTGAGAACGACAAGGAGTCCATCGCGGACGCGCTGATGCTGACCTTTGGGTCCGGGGGCTGCCGGCCCGGCCGCCTGAAAAAAGAGAGCCGTCACGGGAAGGTATAGCCCATGCTGCATCCAAGGATTGAGGCCAGAAAACTGCTCCGGGAGCTCAGAATTTTCGATTTGCCCGTCAATATGACGGATCTCTGCAGTTCTTTGGGCATAGATATTTTTTTTGACACTCTGGAGGGTCTGGACGGGTATTTTATTTACAACAGCGCGAACGGGAAATACGTCATTGTGGTGAGGGATTCCGCGGGGCTGGGGCGCCAGCGTTTCAGCATTGCCCACGAGCTGGGGCATATCCGGCTGAATCACGGGCTGGTGGGATTTTCCGTCACAGGTCAGGTGGCCCGCGACGCCAGGCTGGAGACCTGCGCCAACATGTTTGCCTCAGAGCTTCTGATGCCCAAGCTGCTGCTGCAGCGTTTTGGATTTCTGACCCCGGCGCGGATAGCGGAGATCTGTCAGGTGTCCGGGGAGACGGCGGCCATCCGGGCGAAGGAGATGGGATGGGCCTAGAGGGAAAACCCCGTATCCCCGGCTGAAGAGCGGATTCTCTCCGTTTTTTTAAAAATCCTCCTCCTCAAAATCCTCCTCCTCTTTTTTGATATCGCGCTCTTTGATATCGCGGATACCGGCAGACTTACGCTCATTTCCGGGGATTCGACAGATATTTTTCAGTGCCGTTCCAGAGTCCGTACAGTCCCGCGGGCTTCCGCTGTCCTGTGTTACAATGGCGGCATCAGGCTGCGAAAAGGGGGATACCATGCCGCAGGACGCCACGCCGGAAAATGCCATGCCGGGGGCTGCTTACGTCTATATGCTTCGCTGTCACAGTCCCAGGGGGGATTCTTTCTACACAGGCTGGACCGTGGATGTCTCCCGCCGTCTGGAACAGCACCAGGCCGGGAAGGGCGGCCGCTACACCCGCTCACACCTCCCTGTCGAGCTGGTCTATCAGGAGAAATGTCCCACCCGGCAGGCGGCCATGCGGCGGGAATGTGAGATCAAGAAAATGACCAGGACCGGGAAGCTGGCCCTCATCCGGCCCCCGGCCCGGAGCCTTAAATCCCAGGAGGGGCAGAAAGAGCCCTGACCGCCGCCGCGGCATGAACGGCCGCCGCGGTGACCACCGCCCCCTCATCCGGCAGAAATCCGGGATTGTGAAGCGGCAGCGGGCAGCCCGCGCCGATATGCCAGAAGGACCCGGGACGCTCCTGAAGGAAAAAGCCGAAATCCTCCGTCATCATCAGCGGCTCCTCAATGCGGTGAACCCGTTCCTCCCCCAGCACGGAACAGGCCGTTTCCTCCACAAGCCGCGTCATGGAATCGTCGTTGACCACGCCGGGATAACTCTCATGCAAATCGCACCGGGCCACGGCGCCGGACCTCCCCGCCGCCGCCAGGACCGTCTCCAGAACCTGCTCCCGCATTTTCTTCCTTGCCTCCGGCCCCAGGGTGCGGATAATCCCCGTGAGCACGGCCTGATCCGCAATCACGTTCCCCGCCGTCCCCGCGTGGAACGTCCCCACGGTGAGGACGCGTTTCTCCGGGGCGCCCTCCTGCAGCTTCAGGAGGTCCCGGACCATCTCAGAGGCCGCCGCCAGCGCGTCGATGCCCTTTTCCCTCTCCGCGCCGTGGGCACTTTTCCCCGTCACGGTGATCCGGAAGGTGTCCGACGCGGCGTAGAACTTCCCGAAGCGGACGCCGATATGCCCCGCCGGCAGATCCGGCGTGACGTGGGCCCCAAAGACCGCGGAGACCCCCTCCAGGACCCCGGCCTCAATCATCCGCCGGGCGCCTCCGTTCCCCTCCTCATCGGGCTGAAACAAAAAAAGCGCCGTCCCGGCGAGTTCCTCCCGGTGAGCGGCCAGAAGCCTGGCTGCCCCCAGGACGGCCGTGATATGCACATCGTGGCCGCAGGCGTGCATGACGCCGGGATTCCGGGAGGCGAAGTCAGCGCCGGTGGCCTCCTGAAGGGGAAGCGCGTCCATGTCCGCCCGGAGGGCCACAGCCGGTCCCGGCCGGGCGCCCCGGAGCCGTCCCGCCACCGCTGTCTCCAGCAGCCTCTCCGTGGAAATGCCCAGCCCCTGAAGGTACCGCTCAATGCGGTCCGCCGTCCGGAACTCATGGTTGCCCAGCTCCGGCTCCCGGTGAAACTCCCTCCGCAGGGCGGAGAGCTCCCCGGCGGAACGGCCGGCCTCCGCCAGGAAATCAGCGGCCATGGCCGCCGCCTCTGAAGGCGGTCTCTATGAAGCTCTCCAGACGGTCCATGCCCTTTCTCAGGCTCTCCTCCCCGCAGCAGCAGGAGATTCTGACGTGGTCATCCGCGCCGAAGCAGAGCCCCGGGGTCACGGCCACCCTGGCCTCCTGCAGGAGGCGTGTGCAGAAGGCCGTGGAGTCCAGACCAAATTCAGCGATGGAGGGAAAAACGTAGAACGCCCCCTCAGGGACCTGAACCTGCAGCTTCATCCCCCTCAGGCGTTCCAGCACGTAATCCCGGCGGCGGCGGTACTCCCGGACCATCTCCCCCGGGTCCTGGTCCAGGGCAGCCACACAGGCCCGCTGAAAGGGGGCGGCGGATGAGGTGACCATGAACTGGTGCAGCAACGCCAGCCGCTCGCAGATGCGCCGCTCCGCCAGAAGATATCCCATGCGCCAGCCGGTCATGGCATAGGGCTTTGAGAAGCTCTGGACCACGAGGACCTGCGGCTTCAGATCGGCGGACTCCTCCGCGAAGCCCCGGCAGGGGCCGGTGTAGCACAGCTGATTGTAGACGTCGTCGCACAGGACGAAAATATCCTTCCCCTCTGCCGCCCGGCGCACGGCCCTGAGGCTTTCCCCGCTGTAAACGCAGCCGGTGGGGTTGTTGGGGGAGTTCAGGATAATCGCCTTTGTTCTGGGAGAGATGAGGCCGGCCAGCTTCTCCCCGTTGATCTGAAAGCCGTCCTCCCGTGTGTCCAGGGGGACGAAGACGGCGCGGCAGAGGCCGATGATCCGCTCATAGAGCACAAAAGCGGGGATGGGGACGATGACCTCGTCCCCGGGGTTGAGGATGCCGAACAGAGCGGTGAAAATGGCCTCCGTCGCCCCCACGGTCACGATGACCTCGTCCGGGGCATAGTCCAGCCCGCCGCGCTTCTTCTCAAAGGCGGCGATCTTCTCCCGGAGCTCCGCCGTCCCGCAGTTCTCGATGTAATGGGTCTCCCCCCGGGCAAGGGCCTCGCCCGCCGCCTGACGTATGGGCTCCGGGGTCTCAAAATCCGGCTCCCCCAGCGTCAGGCGCACGCAGTCCGGCGTCCGGGACGCGAGACGGGAGAACTCCCGGATGGGGCTTCTCCTGGCGCCGTAAAGGGCCGTATTCAGCCTGTCCTGTATCATATCGGGGCTACTCGGGGCTACAGCGTACGGAGGGCCTGCTCCAGCGCGGTCTTCTGCGATGTGCCCGCGTCCTTCCGCTTGATGACCCGGGCAGGGCACCCCGCCACCACCGTATCCTCCGGAACATCCTCAATCACGATGGCCCCCGCCGCCACCACGGCGCCTTGTCCCACGCGGACGCCCTCAATAATGACCGCGTTGGCGCCCACCAGCACGTTGTCCTCCACGATCACGGGCACCGCCGAGGCGGGCTCAATGACCCCGGCAAGGACGGCCCCGGCCCCGATGTGGCAGTGGCTGCCCACCGTCGCCCGTCCGCCCAGCACGGCCCCCATGTCGATCATCGTCCCGTCCCCCACGGAGGCCCCGATGTTGAGAATGGCCCCCATCATGATCACGGCATTCCTGCCGATGGAGACGTTCTCCCGGATAATGGCCCCCGGCTCAATGCGGGCGGGGATGTCCTTCATGTCCAGCAGGGGGACGGCGCTGTTGCGGCGGTCATTTTCCACCACAAGGTCCTCAATGAGGTCCTTATTCGCCGTCAGGATGGGGCCCAGCTCGCTCCAGTCGCCAAAGACGATCTTGTCCCCCGCCCCGAAGACCCTGGCCGAACCATAGTCGATGGGGGCTTTCTCCTTCACGTACAGCTTCACCGGGGTCTTTTTCTCCGCCGAGGCAATATACTGAATAATCTCATGCGCGTTCATCTGGCAGCCCCCTGTTTCACAAGGTCCCGCATATCGTACAGGCCGGGGGCTTTTCCGATGAGGAAGGCCGCGGCGGTCAGGGCTCCCTGGGCGAACAGGGACCGGTCCTCCGCCTTGTGCCGGAGGGTCACCGTCTCCCTGCCCGTGGAGAAGAGGACCTCGTGGGTCCCCACCTCGCTGCCGTAGCGGAGGGAGTGAATGCCGATCTCCCGGGGAGAGCGCCTGCCGTTCTCGTGACGCCCCACCACCAGCGGGGAATCCGGGCGCACTTCCGTGATCCGGCTGGCCAGCAGCAGGGCGGTGCCGCTGGGGACGTCCAGCTTCTGGTCATGATGATGCTCGAGGATCTCAATCTCGGCATCCGGCAGGACCAGAGCCGCCCTTCTCACGAGATCGGCCACCAGAGCCACCCCCAGCGACATATTGGCCGACAGGAACACGGGGATCTTTGCCGAGGCCGCGCGGATCAGCTCAAGCTCCTCCCCGGTCTGTCCCGTGGTCGCGACCACCAGGGGCAGGGAGCGGGCAAGGCAGTATTCCGTCAGGGTCTTCGTGGCGGCATGGCTGGAGAAGTCGATGACGACATCCGCGCTCCCCGTGAACTGATCCGGCGCGGAAAAGGTCCCGGCCGCGGGATCCTTCTCCAGGCTGATATCCACTCTGGCAGCGATGTTCCAGGGTTTTCCCGCCGCCTGACCGGCCTTCGCCGTCTCCGTCAGCATACGGCCCATCCGGCCGTTGGCTCCGCTGATGATGATATCCATCGGCGGCCCCTTAACCCAGAAGGCCCTGAGCCTTCATCAGGGCGCTGAGCCGCTGCCAGTGGGGCTCCTCCATGGGAGTCAGCGGCAGACGTATCACGTTCCGGCACCACCCCATGGCCGCCATGGCAGCCTTCACGGGAATGGGGTTGACCTCGCAGAACAGGGCGTTGATCAGGGGAAGGAGTTCCCGCTGAAGGGCCGCGCTCCCCGCCGTGTCGCCCCGGAAGAAGCGCCCGCACATCTCCGCCGTCCTGGCGGGCATGATATTGGAGAGCACGGAGATGACGCCCTGTCCCCCCATGGCCATGATGGGGACCACCTGATCGTCGTTCCCGGAGTAGATATCCAGCTTCCCCTCCACCAGAGCCGCTGTCTGAACGATTTTTGAGATGTTGCCGTTGGCCTCCTTGATGCCGGCGATATTGGGATGATCCGCCAGCGCCGCGTAGGTCTCAGGCTCGATGTTGATGCCCGTCCTTGAGGGGACGTTGTACAGGATCAGCGGTTTGGTGGAGGCGTCGGCGACAGCGGTGTACATGGCGATGAGGCCCTTCTGCGTCGCCTTGTTGTAATAGGGGGTGACCACCAGCAGGGCATCCGCCCCGGCGCTGCAGGCGTACCGCGAAAGCTCAAGGGCGTAGTCCGTGTCGTTGGAGCCCGTCGCCGCGATGACGGGGACCTTCCCCGCCACGCGCTCCACGGAGAACCGGATGGCTTCCTTATGCTCATCGTCCGTGAGCGTGGAGCCCTCGCCCGTGGTGCCCGCGATGACAAGCGCGTTTATCCCCTGTTCAATCTGCCAGTCAATGATCCGGCCAAAAGCCTCATAATCCACGCCGTCCCCGGTCATCGGGGTGATCAGGGCGGTGGCGGCGCCGCGAAAGACAGGCTTATTTCTCATTCTGTAATCTCTCCCTCACTGAAACCTGTTTAAATGTCCTGTATCAGAAAATCCACAAACCCTTAAAAGCCATCCCGCCGGCCAGAGATCCCTCTGAAGCCGGCCGGACGGCGTAAAAAAGTTTATGCGCGTAAATATATCGAAAAAAATTTCTTCTGTCAAGGCATTGCCGGGGTTGACGGCACGCCGGCCCCCCTCATTCTTTGACCCCGGAAATAAAGTATATTATATTATTATATATAGAAACACTTTATTCCGGATTCTGCGGCTGACAGGGAAAAACAGGAAAATACGAAGAACCGCAGCCGGCCGGCGGCAGCGCGGCACAGCCCCGCGGTCCCGGGATTGAAGCTCCGGGAGGGACCTCCCTCCCGGCTCCTTCTCCGGGCCGCGGTTTTTTCCTGCCGGGACGGACCGGGGCGGCGCGTGAATGATACAATAAAGCGGTGATGAACGCTCTGAAACCGGGCTCACACCGTGAGCCACTGAATCTGGGGGGAGAATTTGAATGAGCATTCGCGTTCCTTTTGCGGAGATGAAGGAGACCGCCAAAAAAGCGTTTCTGAACATGGGCCTGACGGAAGAGCAGGCGGAGACCTGCGCCTCGGTCCACACGGCCTCCAGCGCGGACGGCGTGGAGAGCCACGGGATGAACCGGATCCCGCGCTTTGCCTGTTACGTCCGGAAGGGCTGGGTCAACCTCAGGGGCACGCCTCAGCTTCTGGGGTCAAAGGGCGCGGCGGAGAACTACGACGGGCAGCGGGGCATCGGCATCATCAACGCCCTGTTCTGCGCCAACCGGGCCTCTGAGCTGGCAAAGGCTCACGGGATCGGGCTTGTCGCCCTGAAGAACACCACTCACTGGATGCGGGGCGGGACCTACGCGTGGAAAATGGCGGAGGCCGGCTGCATCGGCATCTGCTGGATCAACACCGAAAGCTGCATGCCCCTGTGGGGCAGCGACGTGAAGAGCGTGGGCAACAACCCCTTCTGCGTCGCCATTCCCCGCGAGGACGGGGAGATTGTGGTGGACATGGCCATGAGCCAGTACGCCTACGGAAAGCTGGGGGTCTACCGTCTGGCGGGGAAGCCGCTCCCCTATCCCGGCGGCTTTGACAGGAACGGCGTCCTCACCTCCGACCCCGGCGCCATTGAAGAGACCATGCGCGTCCTCCCCGCGGGCTACTGGAAGGGCTCCAGCCTCGCCATCGCGCTGGACCTCGCGGCCGCGGCCATCGCCGGCGGCTTCTGCGGCACGGACATGGACGAGGAACAGAAGGGAAGCTGCACGGGCTGCTGCCAGATCTTCATCGCCATTGACCCGTACCTCTTCGGGGAGAAGGGCAAAACCCAGGAGATGTTCAACCGGCGCGTGGCGGCGGCGGACGCCGCCCACCCCATCGACCCCCGCCATCCTGTCCGGTGCCCCGGCGAGAACACTCTGGAACGGCGCCGGAAGAGCCAGGCGGAGGGCGTCCCTGTGGACGAGGCCATCTGGGCGCAGGTGCAGGCCCTCGCGGCAGGGAACATGGACACGGAGGATATCGCCTCCCATTAGGAGACACAGCGGCCGGAAAAGGCCGCGAAACAGAAAAAGCCGCGGACCGGAAGGGCCGAAGCCGGGCGCTTCGGCCTAAAGGGTCACCTCAAGGACGCGTATATTGACCTTCCGGACGTCCATGCCGGTGAAGTAGCTCAGGCCGGCGCGGATCTTCTGCTGAAGGCGGCGCGCTATGGCCAGGGCGCTCATCTCGCCCAGCCTGAGGTCCAGAACGACGTTGACCACCAGGCTGTCGTCGCTGGGGAAAAGCCCGTGGCCCTCCTCTGTCACCAGCTCCAGCTCGTGGATCTTCTGAACGTGATCCCCCAGCTCCAGAAGCCGGCGGCACATGGCAAGGAGCGCGTCCGTCCCGATGGTCACCCGCCCGTCAAAGCTGAAGGGGGGCGTGACAATGGTGTTGCGCCCCTCCCCCTCCTCCGGCTCCCGGCTCTTGAAGAAGCCCTTAATCTGGCGCACCAGCTTGCCCGCGAAGTTGCGCTGAATCTGCGCCCGCGCCACGGGCACGACGTGCTGCCGCTTCTCCCGGCGCTCCCTCAGCGCCGCCTGTATTTCCTCCGGAGAGGAGACGTCGGTGATCTGGATGACCTTCACCGGGTCGTTCAGCCCCAGCCGGCGGGTGATCTTCATGGCCATCCCCTCCGAGGTGGCCAGCACCATCAGGCGGCAGGGGGCGCGGGAAATGAGGTAATTCACCACATCCTCGCGGTGGGGCGCGTACTCGAAGATCGCCCGGCGGATCGCCCGGAGACGGTTGAGCTCCGATTTGGCGCTGCGGCCCGCCATGATGCGCCCCCGGGACACCACCAGCCCGTCATCAATGATCAGGTCAACCCCGTACTGACGCGCGACGTGCGTGGCCCGGTGGCTCTTGCCCGTCCCGGCCGGCCCGACGAAGGCGTAAACCTCAATGGACGAAAGGGGATGGGCGGATCCCCCGCTCCCCTCCGTCATTTTGCTTCCTCCGGAACCAGCCCGACCCGGGCCCCCAGGGAACGGAGCTTCTCATCAATGGCCTCATACCCCCGCCACACATGAATCATCTCCCCCACCCGGGTCTCTCCCTCCGCCGCCAGTCCCGCCAGAATCAGGGCCGCCCCGGCCCGCAGGTCCGTCGCCTTCACGCTGGTCCCCTGAAGCTGGCGGACGCCGCTGATGACCGCTGTGTTCCCCCTGATGCTGATATTGGCCCCCATGCGGTTCAGCTCCTCCACGTAGAGGAAACGGGCCTGAAAGACGCTCTCCTCCACCATGCTGACGCCCCCCGCCAGGGAGAGGGCGGCCACCATCTGCGGCTGAAGGTCCGTGGGGAAGCCGGGGAAGGGCATTGTCCTGAGGGACAGGGACTGAAGCCGCTTCACAGGGGACACGGTCACGGAATCCCGGTAAACGGAAAAACGGGCCCCCGCCTCCTCCAGCTTCGCCAGCATGGCGTCAAAGTGCGCCGGGATCACGTCGGTCACCGTAACCTGCCCTCCCGTCATCACTCCGGCCAGAAGGTAGGTACAGGCCTCGATCCGGTCCGGGATAACGCGCTCTTTGCCGCAGTGCACTTCTTCGATGCCCTTGATGCGGACGCAGCCCGTCCCCTCGATCTCAATGGGGACCCCCATGCTCCCCAGGACGGAGGCCAGGTTGTCAATCTCCGGCTCCCTGGCGATGTTCTCTATGATGGTCTCCCCGTGGGCCAGGGCCGCGGCCATCATCAGGTTCTCCGTGGCCCCCACGGAGGGGAAGTCAAGGTATATCCTCCGGCCCCTCAGCCGGTCCGCCTGAGCGTACACCACGCCGTTGCGGATCTCGATCTTCGCCCCCATCTGGACCAGCCCCTTGAGGTGCAGGTCAATGGGACGGCTGCCGATGGAACACCCGCCGGGCAGGGGCAGAGCCGCCTGACCGCAGCGCGCCAGCAGCGGCCCCAGCACCAGCGAGGAGGCCCGCATTTTCCGGACCTGAGCCTCCGGCGCCTCAAACCCCACCTCCTCCGGCACGCAGAACCGCGTCTGGCCCTCAGGGTCCTTCTCCACCCTCACGCCCAGCGTCTCCAGGAGCTCCACCATCGTCCGCACGTCCTGAAGGTCGGGAACGTTCTCAAGGGTCAGAGTCCCGTCCTTCAGCAGAAGGCACGCCGCCATGACAGGCAGCGCGGCATTCTTCGCCCCCTGAGCCCGGACAGTCCCCTCCAGGGGGACGCCGCCCTCAATCCTCATCACGTTTGGCATCACATTCAGGCTGTCCATCGTGTTCCGTCCTCCAGGTACCGCGCCATTGTCTCCAGAATTTTCACCGAGGCCGTCCCGTCCCCGAAGGGGGACCCGGCCCTGCGGGCAAAGTTCTCCCGGTACTCCGCATCATCCAGCAAACGCCGGGCCTCCCGGAGAATTTTCTCCGGATCCGTGCCGACCAGAACGCCCGTGCCCTGCGTGACGGCATCCGGCCGTTCCGAGAGGGTCCGCAGGATTAGCACCGGCTTTCTGAGGGCCGACGCCTCCTCCTGAATGCCCCCGCTGTCGCTCAGGATGAAGAGGCTCCGGTTCATCGCGGACACAAAGTCCGGGTAGTCCAGCGGCTCCGTGAAGATCACCCGGGGAGAAGCCCCCCCGGCAAAGGCCCCCAGGTCCTGCCGGATAGCCTCCCGGACCGTGGGGTTTTTATGCAGGGGAATGAGGAAGCGGATCTCCGGCCGCTCCCGCAGCAGCTCCGCCGCCGCCCCGCAGATCCTGTGAAGGGGCTCCCCCCAGGACTCCCGCCGGTGGGCGGTCATCAGAATCAGCGGCGCCGTCCCGGGAACGTCCTGAAGGGCCTCCGGCGTGCCCTTCAGATTCCTCAGCGTCCAGAACAGCGCGTCAATGACCGTGTTGCCCGTCACGCGGACGGCAGAGCCGGGCACCCCCTCGCGCCTCAGGTTCTCCGCGTCCCCCTCCGTGGGGGCAAAGAACAGGGAGGCCAGCCGGTCCGTCAGCACACGGTTCGCCTCCTCCGGGAAGGGCAGGCTCATGTTGCGGCTCCGCAGCCCCGCCTCCACGTGCCCCACGGGAATATGGCGGTAGAAGCCCGCCAGGGCCGCCGCGAAGGTCGTGGACGTGTCCCCGTGGACCAGAATCATATCCTGAGGGCTCCCGTCCAGAAAGCCCCCCACCCCCGTCAGCACGGCGGAGGTGATATGGTCCAGCGTCTGGCGGTCCCTCATGATGTTGAGGTTGACATCCGCCGTGATGCCGAAGTGCGCCAGAGCCTGCCGGAGCATATCCGTGTGCTGGCCCGTTGCCAGCACTGTCACAGCGAAGCGCGCGTCCTCCCTCAGGGCAAGAATGAGCGGGGCCATCTTGATCGCCTCGGGGCGTGTCCCCACAACACAGGCTACCCGGTACATCGTTTTTCCTCCTTAACGCGCCGGCAGGCAGGCTTAACGCGCCAGCAGGCGGGTATATACAGCCAGCCCCCCCGCCAGAGTGATGACCTGAAGGACCAGAAGCACACTCACGGACCACAGGGGAGACCCGGTCAGGCTTATCAGCAGGTGGTGCAGATGCCCCTTGTCCGGATAGAAGGGGGACTTTCCCTCAAGGATCCGGCGGCTGAAGGCCACAAGGGTGTCCAGCACCGGAACCCCGCCGAAGAGCAGCAGGAGCAGAATCAGCTCATGGAACCGGACCGTCCCTCCCGTTTCCGCCTTTTTCCCCAGGGCGGACAGGGCAGACGTCACAAAGTGCGACGCAAAAAGGTAGCCCAGGAGCGTGCTTCCCCCATCCCCCAGAAAGGTCTGGGCCGTGGGGAAATTCCAGCACAGAACCCCCAGGGCCATGGCCCCCATGCACGTCCCGACGGCCATGCCCCCCGGAGATCTCAGGCAGAACAGCGCCATCGAGGCCGCAATGAAGAGGGAAATACAGAGGCCGTTCACCCCGTCAATGAGGTTGTACGCGCTGGTCATTCCGGCCACCCAGATGAGGGCGACGGCGGCGGTCAGAGGGGAAAGCCCCAGAGGCAGCACCGCCATCGAGGCCGCGAGAAAGTGCAGCCCCAGCCGCAGAAACGGGTTGAGGGAGCACATATCATCAAGGTAGCCGCACAAAAAGATGAGCGTCGCCCCTGTCACGATGAATCGCTGAGAGGGCTGTCCCTCCACCAGGTACAGCGACAGCAGGAGATAGCCGGCCCACAGGCCCAGACCTCCCCCCCGCGGCATCTGCACGGTGTGGATCTTCCGCGCGTCGGGGATGTCCATGATCCCGTAGCGCCGGGCGAGGTGGATGGAAAGCGGCGTCGTGAGACCGCCCCAGAAGAACCCAGCCAGCCCCAGGACAAAGAGCCTCACGTCGATCAAGGGGCGGTCTCCTTTACTTTGTGCCGAACAGACGGTCTCCGGCGTCTCCCAGACCGGGGACAATATAGCCGTGCTCATTCAGGTGGGAGTCCAGGGCCGCGATGAAGATATCCACGTCCGGATGATCCTTATGAACGCGCTCAATCCCCTCCGGCGCGGCGATGAGGCACACCAGCGAGACCTTCTTCCCCCCGCGCTTTTTGATGAGGGAAATGGCCGCCGAAGCGGACCCGCCCGTCGCCAGCATGGGGTCCAGCACAAAGATGTCACGCTCTTCGATATCCTGGGGCAGCTTGCAGTAGTACTCCACGGGGTTCAGGGTCTCCGGGTCGCGGTAGAGGCCCACGTGCCCCACCTTGGCATTGGGGACCAGCCGGAGGATTCCGTCCACCATGCCCAGCCCCGCGCGCAGCACCGGCACGATGGCCAGCTTCTTGCCCTCCAGGGTGCGGGCCTTCGTCTTCGCGATGGGGGTCTCCACCTCAATCTCCGTCAGAGGCAGACTGCGCGTGACCTCATAGACCATCAGGCCGGCGATCTCCTCAAGAAGCTCCCGGAACTGCTTGACGCTGATGCTCTTATCCCGGATGATGCCCACCTTGTGCTGAACCAGCGGATGATTGAAGATGACCGTGCGTCCCTTCACGGGCTCCCGGGCTCCGGAGAGCGGGCCGACACAGAGGGTGGAATGCTCCGCCTGAGCAATTTTGTTGAGTCTCTGCAGGTGCCGCCCTCCCTCAAAGGGAGTATCCAGCCAGGTTCCAAGGATCTCCGGCACCTGTTCGGGCTTAATGACACGCCCGCCCAGCGTGATGACGTTGATGCCGTTGTGGGCCTTGGCAAGCCGGGCCATTTCCGCATTCGGGCAGGGAACCGCGCGCACCCCGCTGACCTTGTTCGCGGCAATCGAGACGCCGGCCCCTGTTCCGCACAACAGGACGCCGCCGTCCGCCTCCTCCTCACTCACCCTCCGGGCCACCTGGAAGGCCGCATCCGGGTAGTCATCGCTCTTATCCTCCGTAAAGGCGCCGCAGTCCACAACCTCAATGCCTCTTCCGTTCAGGAAGTCCAGCACCGCGCTCTTCAGGACAAAGCCAGCATGATCACACCCAACAGCTATCTTCATCTGTATGCACCTCCATCTGTCATCACTGTCACAGCCACTTTGGACCGCCCTAATGATAGCACGAAACCCGCGCCCTGACTCAGGGCAAAAAAATCCCTCCCCGCCCCGTTCCGGGATGAGGGAGGGATAAGCCTCTCCGTCTTCGCCAGCCTAAGCGATGACGAGCAGAACGTCTCCCGTATTGACCGAGTCGCCGGAGTTCACGCGGATCTCCGCGACCTTGCCGGTGGCGTTGGCGAAGATCTCGTTCTCCATCTTCATCGCCTCAAGGAGGAGGACCAGATCCCCGTCGTTCACGGAGTCGCCCACATTCACCTTCACGCTCAGGACCTTGCCGGGCATGGGAGCGGTGACCTCAGAGCCGCCCGCCGGGGCCGCCGCGGGAGCGGGAGCCGCCGCAGGAGC
>JAILIX010000049.1 GCA_024695065.1 Fretibacterium sp.
GCCGTTTTTGTGGTGGACGCTGTAAATGGTGCGGATGCAGTCCAGAATGTACTCGATGGGATTGTTCACCGGGTCCTCGCCGGCCTCGATGGCCAGACGTTTGTGCCCCATGTCCTGAAGGGCGATGACCTCAGCCCGCACCTCATCCTGAGTCAGCTTTTTGCGCGGGATGCTTTTGTTTTTTGTGTGGTAGGGGCAGTAAAGACAGCCGTTGATGCAGTAGTTCGACAGATACAGCGGCGCGAAGAGCACAATGCGGTTGCCATAGAAGGCCAGCTTGATCTCCTCCGCCACCCTGAACATTTTTTCGACCATCTCCGGCAGCTCGCAGGCCAGAAGCACCGACGCCTCCCGGTGCGTGAGCCCGGCACAGGTGCAACCGCTGCCCTTCTTCCGGGGCCGGGCCTTCTCCAGAAGGCGGTCAATCAGCTCCACATCGTTCTTATGAGCTTCCGCGTAAGCCAGTGTCTCAAGGATTTCCTCGTGGTTGATGAACTCTTCCGCTTTCAGCGATTGGGGGTTGTACACAGACATCTGAAAAACATTCCTTTCTTTGGGATCAGATTTTTTTCTTCTCCGTTAGAATAGACAGGACAGAAACAGGCTCCCGGGCCCTTCCTCCTGATTATACCAGCTTCACGTCTCCCCGGTCTGTGACAATCTCACAGCCGGCAGAGCGCATCCGCCGGTTCAGTTCGCTCACGTTCTGCGCGGATTCCGCGCCCGTACAGATCTTATTGTCATAGAGCTCGTACTTTTTCCGCACGGACACCGGAGACAGGTTGGGCATCACGACATTGGCCCCGGCCTGAATGCCCCTCTCCCGGCCAAGGGGGTGAATTGTGCCCAGCGCCGTTGTGGCCGGAAGAAGGACGGGCGGATCAATCAGCCGGATGATGGAAAGCAGGTAACAGGTCAAATCCACCGTCCCGGCGGGCTCATTGCGGAACGGCGTGTCCCGGTGGGGGATGAAGGGCCCGATGCCGCACATATCCGGCCGGAACCTCTCGATGAACTTCAGGTCCTCCGCCAGGTTCGCCGTGGTCTGGAAGGGGGAGCCTGTCATGAAGCCGCAGCCCACCTGATAACCCAGCTCCCGCAGTTCCTCCAGGCAGCGCATCCGATGCTCAAAAGACATTTCCGGCGGATGCAGCCGGGCGTAGTGCTCCGGGCTGGCCGTCTCGTGCCGCAGCAGATAACGGTCCGCCCCCGCCTCTTTCAGCCTCTGGAAGCTCTCAAAGCTTCGCTCGCCCAGGGAGAGGGTGACGGCGCAGTCAGGCCACCGCGCCTTGATTTCCCTGATGAGGGAACACAGCCTCGTGTCCGTGAACCAGGCATCCTCGCCCCCCTGAAGCACAAAGGTCCGGAAGCCCAGCCCGTACCCCTCCTCCGCGCAGTCCAGAATCTGCTGGGGTGTCAGCCGGTAACGCCTGCAGCGGGTGTTGCTTCTCCGGATGCCGCAGTAGAGGCAGTCATTCCGGCAGATGTTGGATATCTCAATCAGGCCGCGGATGTACACGGAGTTTCCATAAATCTCCTGCCGCAGCCGGACTGCCCGCTCTGCCAGAAGACGGGCAGTCTCCTCGTCCCGCCCCACAAGGAGGCGTTCATAGTCCTCAGGCGGAAGGGAGTGTTCCTCCGCCAGCCTCCGGATTAACGGGAGGTTCCCCTCATTCATCGGAGGCGGCGCTGGAGAACGCCGTCTTGACGCTGACATGTTTCAGGTTCCCAATCTTGCCGGACAGGGCGGAGATGGTGTCCTGAGGGGCATCAACGGCGATGCAGATGATGTGGATGTCCTTCGGCTTGTAGGGGAGTCCCATCCGCCCGATGATACACTCGCCGTACTCGTGCAGGATGGCGTTCAGCGCCTCCGCGGACTCTCTGTCCTCAACAATAATGCTCATGACCGCAACTCTCGTATTCATTATGACCCTCCCAGACTGAACCTGCCATGCTTCCGGCAGGCTGTTTTTCTCATTTTTCCATATCCCGGCCAAAAAGGCAACGCCTCTTTTTTCAAAAAAAAGCATAGCTGACGCTTGTGAAACGGTGCCGGTAAGGGTAAAATTTATGGAGTGTGCCTGAATTCCATCTGGAATATGCGCTTATGCGCGCAATGCACAATACAATTATTCACAAAGGGGAGAGTAGCAGAGCATGCAGATTGTCTGGTCAATATTAATCTTCGTAGCCGGCGCCGGGCTGGGCTACCTGTTACTTCGAGCATGGGACAATACACGTCTTTCCGGGGTCAGAAATCAGACCATCGTTATGCTGAAAGAGGCCACAGATGCGGCTGAACAGCTGAAAAAAGAGCGTATTTCCGAGGCGAAGGACGAGATTTCCCGCATGAAGCAGGACGCGACGCGGGAGATTAAGGAGCGTCGCAGCGAGCTCCAGCGCTCTGAGCGGAAGCTGGAGCAGAGGGAGGAAAACCTGGACCGGAAGCTCGACCGGGTGTCCCACAAAGAGGACGAGCTGAGGGCCCGGCAGGAGGCCCTTGAGAAGCGCGGGGAGGATCTGGAGGCGCTTATCCGACAGCAGACCGTCAAGCTGGAGGAAGTCGCGGAGATGACCCGCGAGGAGGCGCAGGAGGTTCTTCTCCGGAGGACGGAGGAGGACGCTCAGTACCTTATTGGCATGCGGCTGAAGGAACTTGAGGAACGGGCCCAGCGCGAAGCGGAGCGCAAGGCGCGGGACCTGGTGGTTGCCGCCATGCAGCGCTGTGCCGTGGAGAGCGCGGGGGATGCGACGGTCAGCGTGGTTTCCCTGCCCTCTGAGGAGATGAAGGGCCGCATCATCGGACGCGAGGGGCGCAACATCCGTGCCTTCGAGACCCTGACGGGCGTGGACCTCATCATCGACGACACCCCGGAGGCCGTGACCCTCAGCAGCTTTGACCCCGTGCGCCGGGAGATCGCCCGCCGGGCCATGGAGCGCCTTGTGGTGGACGGACGCATCCACCCCGCGCGCATCGAGGAGCTCATCGGGAAGGCCACGCGGGACATCGAAGAGGAAATCATGAATGAAGGGGAGTCCGCCGTTCTGGAGATGGGCATCAAAAACATCCACACAGAGCTGATACGGACCCTGGGGCAGCTGAAGTTCCGCTTCAGCTACGGTCAGAACGCCCTGTCCCACAGCCTTGAGGTGGCGCATATCGCCGGGGCCATCGCGGCGGAGCTGAATCTGGACGAGGAGCTGGCGCGGCGGGCAGGCCTGCTGCACGATCTGGGCAAGGCCATTGACCATCAGGTGGAGGGGCCCCACGCGGCCATCGGCGCGGACCTGGCCCGGCGCTTTGGAGAGAGGCCGGAGGTGGTCAGCGCCATTGCCTCCCATCACGACATGCTGGAGGTCAGCTCCGTTTACGAGGTCATCGTCGCCATCGCGGACGCCATCAGCGCCTCCCGGCCGGGGGCGCGGCGCGAGAGTCTGGACGCCTACATCAAGCGTCTTGAGAAGCTGGAGGAACTGGCGCAGTCCTTCCCCGGCGTGTCCAAGGCCTACGCCATTCAGGCAGGGCGCGAGGTCCGGGTGGTGCTCACCGCGCCCAAGACGGACGACGGCATGGTCCACAAGCTGGCCTACGACATTGCCCGCAAGATAGAGGCTGAGATGAAGTATCCCGGCCAGATCAAGGTCAACGTCTCAAGGGAGACGCGGGCCACAGAGTTCGCAAAGTAGCTCCCGGAAGGGGCTTTTGATATGCGTATCCTGTTTTCGGGAGACGTCGCCTGGAACATTGGCCGCTACGCGCTGGCCCAGGCTCTGCCTGTCCTGAAAAAAGAGTGGGGCGGGTTTGACTTCACCGTCATCAACTGCGAGAACGCCGCGGGGGGCAAGGGCATGACGGAGAAGATTTTCAACGAGTTCCTTGATCTGGGGGTGGACGGAATGACCTCCGGCAACCATATCTGGGACAAGAACGGATTTTACCCCGTCCTCGACGCGGAGACCCGGGTCCTTCGTCCGGCCAACTATCCCGCCTCGTGTCCGGGGAGGGGCTGTACGGTCCTTGAGCGCGGCGAAAAGCGGCTGGGGCTCCTCAACCTTGAGGGGCAGGTGTTCATGCCGCCCATCGATTCCCCCTTCCTCTGTGCGGACGCCGAGCTTGAGGCGCTCCGCGGGAAGGAGGGGACGGCGCTGCCCGTGCTGGTGGACTTCCACGCGGAGGCGACCTCCGAGAAGAAGGCCCTGGCCTGTTATCTGGACGGGCGCGTCTCCGCGGTGCTGGGCACTCACACCCATGTGCAGACTGCCGACGAGCAGATTCTTCCCGGCGGCACAGCCTACCTCAGTGATGCGGGCATGACGGGCGGGCAGGGGGGTATTCTTGGGGTGCATCAGGACTCCGTGCTGCCGCGCTTCCTGACCGGGCTGCCGGCGCGTTTTGAGATGTGTGAGGAGAATCCCGCCTTCAACGGCGTGGTCATTGAGACGGACGACGCCACAGGGCTGGCGGAGAAGATCACCCGCGTACAGCTTCCCGTCGCGCCGAGGGGACAGAAGGAATAATCACAGGGCTCCGGACACAGGCCGGAGCCCTTATTGCAGCTGAGGAGGCGGCTCAGCGTTTTACCAGTTCATTCAGCTTGGCCAGCCGCTTCAGCGATTCGTCCAGCGTGGACTCCTTGCGGGCGAAGTGAAGCCGGATGAGGTTGTTCACGGGTTCTCTGAAGAAGCTGGAGCCCGGTACGGCTGCAACGCCAACGTTTTTGATCATCCACTCACAGAACGCCAGGTCCGTCCAGCCCTCAAACTGCGGCAGATCCAGGAAATCCTGGATGTCCACCATGACGAAGTAGGTCCCCTGAGGGACGTTGTGCTTCAGGCCTGCGCGGTCCAGGCCGGAGAGGAAATAGTCCCTTTTCCGGGTGTAAAGGGCTTTCAGATCCTCATAGTAGCTCTGGGGCAGGTTAAGACACGTCACGGCCGCCTCCTGAAGCGGTGCGGCCGCCCCCACGGTCAGGAAGTCGTGGACCTTTCTGGCTGCGTCCACCACGTCTGCCGGGCCGATGAGATACCCCAGCCTCCAGCCCGTGATGGAGAAGGTCTTGGAGAGGGAGTTGCAGGTGATGGTGTGGTCGAACATCCCCGGCAGACCGGAGGTGCAGACATGCTTCCACGGGTCAAAGACGATGTGTTCGTACACTTCGTCGGTCACAATGAAGCCATCATACTTCACCGCCAGCTTGCCGATGGCTGTCAGTTCCTCGCGGGTGAAGACCTTGCCGCAGGGGTTGGAAGGGTTGCAGATGATAATGGCCTTTGCTCCCTCCCGGAAGCCCTTCTCGATAAGGCTGAGGTCGAAGCTGTACTCCGGCGGGACCAGAGGAATATAGATGGGCTCTGCCCCGGACAGGATGGTGTCGGTTCCATAGTTCTCATAGAACGGGGAGAAGACCATCACCTTATCCCCGGGGTTGCAGATGGTCATCATGGCGCACATCATGGATTCTGTGCTGCCGCAGGTGATGACAATCTCACTTTCGGGGTCAAGAGTCCGTCCAATGGCCCGGCTCTGCTTTGCGCACAGGGCCTGCCTCAGGTTCTGTGCCCCAAAGGTGATGGAGTACTGATGGGGGCCGTTGTAGGCTATCTTTGCCAGAGCGTCCAGCATTTCCCTCGGCGGGTCAAAGTCCGGAAAACCCTGGGACAGGTTGATGGCTCCGTATTGGTCGCTGATGCGGGTCATTCTGCGGATCACGGAGTCCGTGAACGTCCCCACTCTGTGACTCAGTTGCGGCATTGCGAACATCTCCAATCATTTCTTTTTCCAAAAAAACTAAATAATTATACTTGATTAAACTCCATCCTGAAACCTGCCGGACAGAGAAAACAAAGGGGATGTCCGCCGCCGCCCCTGGAGTGGTCTTCTTTACTTTTCGCCCTCATCCACCTGCATAAAGGCCAGAAACGCCTCCTGAGGGATGGAAACGCGGCCGATCTGCTTCATGCGCTTCTTGCCCTCCTTCTGCTTCTCCAGCAGCTTGCGCTTGCGGGTGATGTCGCCGCCGTAGCATTTGGCCAGCACGTCCTTCCGCAGCGCTTTGACGTTGACGCGCACGATGATGCGCTTGCCGATGGAGGCCTGAATGGGCACCTCGAAGAGCTGGCTGGGGATGAGTTCCTTCAGCTTCGTCACGGCGGCGTGGCCCCGGTGGTAGGCCTGGTCCTTGTGACAGATAAAGGAGAAGGCGTCCGCCGCTTCGCCGTTGACCAGCACATCCACCTTCACCAGTTCCGATGGCCTGAGCCCGATGAACTCATAGTCCAGAGAGGCATAGCCCCGGGTCTGGGACTTCAGCTTGTCGTGAAAATCGATGATAAACTCCGCCAGGGGCATCTCGTAGACGATACGGACACGTTCCGGCGTCAGGTAGTCCATGGAGCGGTAGGTCCCGCGCTTGTCCTGCACAAGCTGCATCACCCGGCCCACGAACTCGGACGGGACGAAAACCGACAGTTTGATGAAAGGTTCCCGCACCTCGGCAATCTCTCCCGCGTCGGGAAAGTCGCTGGGGCGGTGGGCCTCAATGACCTCTCCCGACGGGCTGACGACCTCGTAGACGACGTTGGGGGCCGTTGCCACCAGCTCCACATCGTACTCCTCCCGCAGACGCTCGCGCACCACGTCCATGTGCAGCAGCCCAAGGAACCCGCAGCGGAAGCCGAACCCCAGCGCCACGGAGGTCTCAGGCTCGTAGGTGACGGCGGAGTCGTTCAGGCAGAGCTTCTCCAGCGCGTCGCGAAGCTGGGGATAGTTGTCCCGTTCCACGGGGTAAAAGCCGCAGAAGACGACGCTCTTGACCTTGCGATAGCCAGGAAGCGAAGTGTCGGCGGGATGAGCCGCGTCAGTCACGGTGTCGCCCACCTGAGCCTCTGCCAGAGTCTTGATGCTTGCGGCGATGTAGCCCACCTCGCCGGGGCCAAGCTGCTCAACGGGTGTAAAACCGGGCTTAAATACGCCCACCTCATCGACGGGGTACTCGCTCCCCGTCTCCATGAAGCGGATGTTCTGCCCGGCCCGGAGCGTCCCGTTCACGATGCGGACGTAGCAGATTACGCCCCGGTAGTTGTCGTACACGGAGTCGAAGATCAAGGCCTGGAGCGGAGCGGCGGGATCTCCTTCCGGGGCGGGGATTTGCTCAACGACGCGCTGAAGGATGTCGTCCACGCCGCGGCCGTCCTTCGCGCTGGCCAGGATCGCATCCTCCGCGTCCAGTCCCACCACGTCCTGAATCTCCTGCTTTGCGTTGTCCGGACGGGCGGAGGGAAGGTCGATTTTATTGATGACGGGCAAAATTTCCAGCCCCTGCTCTATTGCCTGATAAGCGTTGGCCACTGTCTGGGCCTCAACGCCCTGGCTGGCATCCACCACCAGCAGGGCACCTTCGCAGGCCGCCAGAGACCGCGAGACCTCGTAGGCAAAGTCCACGTGCCCCGGCGTGTCGATGAGGTTCAAAACCCATTTCCGTCCGTCTGGCGACGTGTAGTCCATGCGGACAGGCACCAGTTTGATGGTGATTCCCCGCTCACGCTCCAGCGCCAGGGAATCCAGAAGCTGAGCTTTCATGTCGCGGGACTGCACTGTCCCTGTCCGCTCCAGCAGACGGTCTGCCAGCGTCGATTTGCCGTGGTCAATATGGGCGATGATGCAAAAGTTCCTGATCTGCTCCTGTTTCATGTGTCCCCCTAAAGCAAAGGAGGAGGGCAGCCCCTCCTCCCCTTCCTTCAAAGTCTCAAAGTTCCTAATTCTTCGGAGCTTCCTGTGCCGCAGGCGCCGGTGTCGGCTCCATAGCCTGGTCCTTCAGGAACTCGACACGGGCCTTCTGCGCCTCGACCTGGGACTGAAGGGTGGCGAGCTGTGATTCCTCAGCCTTTCTGAGCTCCGCCAGACGCTCCTCGTAGCCCGCAGCCAGCTCCTTCAGCTTGCTGAACTCCTCGCGAAGGTCGGCGACGTCGGGCAGACCGCCCTGCTCCAGTTTGGTGACACGCGCTTCCACCTTCGCAAGGGCGTCCATCACTTCGCCCAGTTTGGGGGTGAACTTGTTCTGAAGCACTGTCCAGATGATGTTCAGAACAACAATCACAACGATGGCGGCAATGATAATAATCTTTTTCTTGTCCACGGGTGTGCTCCCTTTTTTGTTCTGTGCGCTCATCTTATAACCTCCACGTCATTAAAATTTAAACAAAAGAAGCGACCCAAAGGCCGCTTCTTGAGACAAAACTACTTCAGCTCCACCTCAGCGCCGGCCTCTGTGAGCTTCTTCTTGAGCTCCTCAGCCTCTTCCTTGGATACGCCTTCCTTGACGGGCTTGGGCGGATTGTCAACCAGCTCCTTAGCCTCCTTCAGGCCAAGGCCGGTGATCTCGCGGACCGCCTTGATGACGCCGATCTTGTTGGCGCCGGGGGCCTTGTAAATCACGTCGAACTCTGTCTTCTCCTCAGCGGCAGCGGCCGCGGGGGCAGCGCCGGGCATAGCCGCCATCATCATGGGAGCGGCGGACGCGGAGACGCCGAACTTGTCCTCAAGAGCCTTCACGAGCTCGGAGAGCTCAAGGACGGACATCTGCTCAATAGCCTGAATCAACTCATCGTGAGACATAGATATTACCTCCAGAAAATTTTCAAAATCTGCCCCGTCTGCTCAGTGCGCGGGACTTTGAACTCTGCAGAACAAACAACAAACGCCTCTCCCTTACGCGGCCTCTTCTTTCTTGTCGCGAATCTGCGCGAGGCACGTAACCAGCCCGCGGATTGTGCCGGAGAGCACGTTGACCAGCCCGGAGATGGGCGCCGCGATGGTGCGGACCACCTGACCCCGCAGCACGTCCTTCGAAGGAAGGTCGGCCAGAGCGTAAAGCTGGTCCAAATCGAGCAGCGTCTTGTCAAGGAGACCGCCCTTCAGCTGAAATGCCTTCTGGCTCTTATCGGTGGCGTACTCCTTCAGCACCTTCGCCACAGCGACAGGATCGTCGTAGCAGAGGGCGTAAATGTTGGGGCCCGTGGTCATGGACTCGGGAAGAGCTTCAAGCCCTGCCTCCTTCATGGCAATGGCGAAGAGGGTGTTCTTCGCGACCTTCAGCTCTCCGCCGGCCTCGCGGACACGGGAGCGCAGCGCCGTGCTCTGGGCAACGGTCATGCCGCGATACTCCCCGACGTAGACCGCATGGGTACGCGACAGTTTCTCCTTGAGTATATCCACCTGCTCATACTTAATCTTTGCCGGCATCATGTTCACCTCCTTCTTCAGAAAATCAAAAACTCCTCTCAGCCGGAGCCGGGAGGAGTTAAGGACAAACATTTACATGAGTTCCTGAACTCGCCTTGGCGGGATATTGAGCCCTGAGGCACCCGCTGTCTCCGGCAGGAAGATATCTGATTGAATTGGAAAACTGAAAAACTTAGGCTGTGACCTCTTTCTGAGCAAGCGAGGGATCCACGTGGATTCCCGGCCCCATCGTCGGGGCGATGGTGATGCTCTTCACGTACGTCCCCTTCACAGAGGCGGGACGTACACGATAAATCGCCTGCAGCAACGACTTCACGTTGTCGTAGAGATCCTCCACGGAAAACGCCTTGCGGCCCACAGCGTTGTGAGTGATGCCCGCCTTGTCCACGCGGAACTCCACACGGCCGGCCTTAATCTCCTTCACGGCGCTCGCCAGCTCAAAGGTGACGGTTCCCGTCTTTGCACTGGGCATCAGCCCGCGGGGGCCCAGCACCTTGCCCAGACGGCCGACGGACTTCATCATATCCGGTGTTGCGATGACGGCGTCAAACTCCAGCCATCCGCCCGCAATCTTCTGCACCAGATCCTCGCCGCCGACGATGTCCGCCCCGGCTTCCTCCGCCTCTTTAATCTTCTCCCCGGCGGCCAGAACCAGAACCTTCTTGGTCACGCCCGTGCCGTGGGGAAGAGAGACCGTACTGCGCACCTGCTGGTCCGCATGGCGGGGATCCACGCCAAGGCGCACATGAAGCTCGATGCTCTCGTCAAACTTCGCCGTGGCAACCTCCTTGTAAAGCTCCACCGCCTCGTGCAGACCGTAGAGCTTGCCGTGCTCCACCTTCTTGGCAATTTCCTGATAACGTTTGCTTCGTTTCATTCTGAATTAAACCTCCTGTGGTCGGTAACGGGCTCCGGTGAAAAATTCAGCCGGCCCTGCCACGATATGACAGCCCCGCAAAGGGGAACTAGTCTGCAACCTCCAGCCCCATGGAACGGGCCGTGCCCTCAATCATCCGCATGGCGGCCTCGATGTCGTTGGCGTTGAGATCCCGGCGCTTCAGCTCCGCAATCTCCTTCACCTTGGCGCGGGAGACCTTACCCACCTTCGTCTTATTGGGCACACCAGAACCCGACTCAATCCCTGCGGCCTTCTTCAGAAGCACCGCCGCCGGGGGGGTCTTGAGCTCAAACGTGAAACTGCGGTCAGCATAGACGGTAATAATCGCCGGAATAACGAGCCCTGCCTGGTCCGACGTCTTGGCGTTGAACTGCTTGCAGAACTCCATAATGTTGACCCCGTGCTGTCCCAGCGCAGGCCCCACAGGGGGTGCCGGCGTTGCTTTGCCTGCGGGCAGCTGCAGCTTAATCTGCCCTATGACTTTCTTAGCCATACAACAAAAACTCCTCTCAAAGCCTCTCTGAATATCCCCTGTCTGACGCAGGGAAGAGGCGATTTAAACTTTTTCCAGGAGCTGATAATCTGTCTCCGTCACTGTTTCACGCCCAAACAGGCTGACGGTGAACTTAACCTTGCCCTTCTCAGAATTTATCTCAATCACAGGGCCTGTCTGTCCCGCCATGGGGCCGCTTCTGACAGTAACCGTATCCCCCGGCTTGAGATCAATCTCCACGCTTGGCTTCTGGTCCTTGCTTATCGCGGACATTATCCGCCGCACCTCGTCCTCCGAAAGAGGAATGGGATGCGTTCCTGCCCCGACAAACCCGGTTACCCCCGGAGTGTGGCGCACCACATGCCATGACTGTTCATCAAGAATCATTTCCACCATAACATAGCTGGGATAAAGCTTTCTTGAGACCTTACGGCTCTTCCCATCTTTTACGGTGACGTGTTCCTCCACGGGAATGAGCACATTAAAGATGCTCTCTTCCATTGCCATGGTGGCGATACGCTGTTCCAGGTCAGCCTTCACACGGTTCTCATAGCCCGAATACGTCTGAACAACGTACCAGCGGCGGTCCCCCTGTCTTTTCATCGATGCACCGAAAAAGTTTTCCTACCCCAAAAGAGCGGAAAAGACCCAGGCGAGGACGAAGTCCACCAGCCCCAGGTACAACGACACGCAAAGCGTGAAGACAATAACAACCAGCGTCCAGTATCCAATCTGTTTCCTGCTGGGCCACGTAACCTTTTTTAACTCGGCCCTGGCCTCGCGCAGGAAGGCGGCACCCGGTATTGAGCTCACGAGCTCTTTGGCCATATTATGCCCTCCCATAAAAAATGGCAGGCCCGGCAAGACTCGAACTTGCAACCCCCGGTTTTGGAGACCAGTGCTCTGCCAATTGAGCTACGGACCTGCGTTAAACAAAAACAACAGTGAGTATTTTACACCCGTCTTCGAGGATATGCAATACCCTTATTTCGACTCCTTGTGAAGGACGGATGCGTTGCACCACTTGCAGAACTTCTTGATCTCAAGCTTCTTCGACTGTTTCTTCTTGTTCACCGTCGTCGTGTAGTTGCGGCGCTTGCACTGCGTGCAGGTCAGCCCTATGATATCGGCCATCTCAAAAACCTCCCTTGTTTATTTTATAAAGGCAGAAGGCGGCCAGCCGCACCGGCCGGCCGCGCTTATCCTTCAGCGTTACTCAATAATCTTCGTGACGACGCCGGCGCCCACGGTGTGCCCGCCCTCGCGCACTGCGAAGCGAAGACCTTCCTCCATCGCGATGGGCACAATCAGCTCCACCTCGAAGGTTGCATTGTCGCCGGGCATAACCATTTCCACGCCCTCAGGCAGCTTGATGTCGCCCGTCACGTCCGTCGTG
>JAILIX010000057.1 GCA_024695065.1 Fretibacterium sp.
GATGGCGCCCTCCGCCGTCTGGAGCATGGAGATGCCGTCCTGGGCGTTGCGCTGGGCCATCTCAAGGCCGCTGATCTGCGCGCGCATCTTCTCGCTGATGGCGAGGCCCGCCGCGTCGTCGGACGCGGAGTTGATGCGAAGCCCGGTGGAGAGCTTCTGGATTGTCTTCTGAAGCGCGTTGCTGGTGGTGTTCAGAGCGTTGTAAGCCGTGAGTGCGGGAATGTTGTGATAAATCCTCATTTTAATTTCTCCTCCTGATATCGAGTCATCCTAACTCGTCCTTTGATAAACTCCTTAAAAACTCAAGAGCGCCTGTTTCCAGTGCTGCCATCTTATATATCGGCACTCCTGCGCGGAAGTTTAAATTTCAGTTTAAAAATTTGCCGCCTGCTTTTGCTTTTCCGCCCGCCTGGCGTTCAGCCTGCGTCCGCTGCGCGACAGGACGGGGTGACGCACGGAGTATTTCTCGTCCAGCGCGATGACCTGAATCGCCTGGCGCGTGCCCGCGTTGACCAGAATGGGGGCCCGGAGATTGGCCGTGGTGTTCCACGGGGCGTCCCGCGGGATGGTCAGAACCACAAGCATGGCGAGGCTGGCGTTGTCGCCGCTGACTCCCAGAGCCTGAAGATCGTCGTCCGAGATGCGGGCCGCGTAACCGGCCTCCACCGCGTCCGGGGCTGTCACCGGCAGCACCAGCGCCGGGTCCTCAATGTTCTGAAGCCACCTGATGCCCTCATCCTTTCCGCTGATCAGGAGCCAGCTGTGATTGTTTTCAAAACCGGCCAGCCCGCGCGGAAAAGTGAGCATTTCTTCATCGGGCCTGTAGTTCAGTTCGCCAAAATAACGGCTGGTGAACCTGCACATTTTTTCCTCTCCCTTCGGGGGGTATGTGTGCGGGGGGAATCAGGGCGTCCGTGCCCTCCCTGTCCCGCCGGGTTCTGCTCCATCTCCCCGACATTCTTCTTTTCGGGCGGCGGGGGGAGCAAGTTTAGCGGAGCGATGACATCGTGAAAAGCAAACAGGCCCAGGACGGACTCCGGAGTGCGGATAAAAAAATCAGCCCCTCCGCTCCGCGTGGGAGCCCGGGGGCTGATCCATGAGAATTATCAGGGTTAGAACTCGCGGCGCTCTTTGATGCGCGCGGCCTTGCCGCTGAGCTTGCGCAGATAGTAGAGCTTCGCCCGGCGGACCTTACCCCTCCGCTGAACCTCAATCTTCTCAATCGAGGGGCAGTGCAGGGGGAAAATCCTTTCCACGCCCACGCCGTTGGAGATCTTCCGCACGGTGAAGGTCTCATCCAGCCCGCCGTGCTGGCGCGCGATGACGACCCCCTCAAAAACCTGAATCCTCTCGCGGGTTCCCTCCTTGATCTTCACGTGGACGCGAAGGGTGTCGCCGGGACGAAACTCCGGCGCGGGCTCCGCTTTAAGATACTTCTTCTGAACAAGGTCCACTACGTTCACTTTGCTTCCTCCTAAAACTAAATTTAAATCAACGCTTCCCCAGAAAACGGTCCAGGGCAATCGCCGCCCTGACCTCCAGGGGCAAATCCTCCGGCTCCCGTGTCAGGGAGGTGAGAAGGACCTCGCCCTCAACAGGCTGCCTTCCCTCCTCCGGGTCCCCGGAGAGGTGAAACAGCACAGGGCCTCCCCACTCCAGACAGCGGCGCTTGACCTCCAGCCCATGAAGGGCGCCTTCCTCCGGCCGGGACAGAATCTCCACAATCAGAGGAGGCCTGTCCCCTCCGTTCCGCCGCCGGACCCACTCCAGAACACGGGCCCATCCCCCGGCAATTTTCGGGGCGGGCTCCAGCCCCGCAGACTCATCACTGAGTTTCCGCCGCCGCTCAGGGTCCCCCGCCATCAGGAAGGGCCGCCCCAGACCATAAACACGGCACAGCGCCGACAAAGCGGCAAGAGACGCCCGGCTCTCCCCTTCCGGGGAGCTCACCGCCAGACAGGCCCCCGCGGAGAGATAATCCCCAATCGCAGCGCGGGCAAGAAGGTCCGGCCGGCGGGACAGCGTCCTTTCCACTGCCTGAGAGCGGCGCCAGGCCAGAACCTCAGCCTCGTTTCCGCTGAGAAGCACCGGCGGAACTTCCATTCCCTCCCAGGACGCGGGACGGGTGTAATGCGGGTGGTCCAGCATTCCCCTGTAAAAGGAGTCCTCCGCCACCGCTTCGCCCCGGCCCACCACTCCGGGAACCAGACGGGACATCGCGTCCACAATGGTCATGGCGGGAATCTCCCCGCCGGTGAGGACGCAGTCCCCAATCGTCACCTCAAGATCCACCTCGCGCTCCACAAAGCGCTCGTCCATCCCCTCGTAGTGCCCGCAGAGGATCACCACGTGCTCCTGCTGCGCCAGGGTTTCAACAATCTCCTGCGTCAGAAGAGGGCCCTGGGGTGAAGGGTAAACCACAAACGGGCGTTTTCCCCCGCCCCGCTTCCGCGCCTCATTGAGCGCGTCCTGAAGCTGGGGCGCCGCCAGAACCATTCCTCCGGAGCCGAAGGCATAATCGTCAATCTGACGATATCCCCCCCGGCCAAAATCCCGCAGGTTCACCAGTTCCACATGAACAAGACCGTTTTTCACGGCCCGCCCGAGAATGCTCGTGGAGAGAAAGTCCCCAAAGAACTCCGGGAAAGCCGTGACAATGGTGACGCGGGGCCCGGATCCCTTTTCTGCCGGCATCACACAGCGCCTCCGTCCCACAGCCCCTCGATGAGCGAGACCTGTATCCTGCCCTTCTCAAGGTCAATGGTCCGTACAAACTCTTCGACAGCCGGGATGTAGTGCAGCTTCCCTTCCGGGTCCCGCACTTCATAAAGCTCATTTGCCCCTGCCGAGAGGAGGTTGGACACCACTCCCAGGGGACGTCCCTCCATGTCCTCAACGTTCAGGCCCATCAGGTCATCCACCCAGAAGTGATCCGGCGGAAGGGGCACGCGCTCCTCAGGTTCAATGAGGATGTCCGCCCCCACACAGCGCTCCGCCTCATCCCGATTTTCAAGTTCCGTCCTCAGGGTCAGGGTATTTCCACCGTCGTTAAATCGAACTTTCTCCACTTTGAGGCTGCGCAAAAAACGCCCCTCGCTGTAGAGCGAAATGGACTTCATCGCGCGAAAACGCTCCGGGAAGTCCGTCAGCGGGACAACGTTAATCTCCCCGTGAAGGCCGTGCGCCGAGGAAATGCGTCCGATCAAAATCCTGCGTTGCTCTTCACTCCTCGACGATATCGACATCCACCCGCTCTCCGGCCTTGACAGCTGCCGCCTTGGCCAAAAGCCGAATAGCGTTGATCGTGGCACCCCGCTTCCCGATGATCCGTCCCACATCCTCATGGGCAACGCGAATCATAACCTTCGTTCCGCCCTCTCCATCTCCGCTCTCCACGCTGACGGCATCGGGCTGTGTAACAAGGTGTTTGACGATGAACTCTACAAGCTCTTTGTAATTGACCATTGTGGCACCTCCTGTTTTTTTCGCGGTCTACGATGTAAGTTTTTTGTCTTTTGGAACAAAAATACAGACTTCAAAATAATCTTCACTCAATAAGAAACAATAAGAAAAAAATCTGATGCCGCTACGCCTTTTTGTTCGCAAACTTCTCCCACACACCCTGCTTCTTCAGCAGCCCTCGGGCCGTATCAGAAGGCAGCGCTCCCACGCCCAGCCAATACAAAGCCCGCTCCTCGTCGATGGTCACCATCGCCGGGTCCGTCATGGGGTTATAGGTCCCAATCAGTTCGATGAACTTTCCGTCCCTGGGCGAATGGGAATCCGCAACCACCAACCTGTAAAAAGGGGCTTTCTTTTTGCCCTGACGCGACAAACGAATTCTTACCGCCATTACTCCTAAACACCTCCTGAAAAGAATAAGGGAATTTTCATCCCCAAACAACTCAAGACACAGGGCAAACACAAGACCCTTCCGCACCGCCGGCGCGGGCAGCTTTAAAAGAAGCGCCGCGATTTCCCGAAGAGGGACCGCAGACCTCCCTTAATGCCCTTCTCACCGGAGGAAAACGTCTTGAAAAGTTTTTTCATCTGCTCATACTGGGCCAGAAGCTGGTTCACCATCTGGACGGACGTGCCCGACCCCATGGCGATGCGCCTTCTTCTTGCCCCTTTGATAATCCGCGGGTTGCGCCGCTCTTCCGGGGTCATGGACTGAATAATCGCCTTGCTGCGGCGGATGATGGAGTCGTCCATCTGGTCCATATCCATCCCCTTGAGCCGGCTGAACCCCGGAACCATCTCCATCACCTTGCCCAGAGGCCCCATCTTCTCAATCTGCTGAAACTGGAGCAGCAGCGTGTCCAGCGTGAACTGCTTTCCGCCGCCTTTAAGACTCTCGGCCAGCTTTGCGCTGTCCCCGGCGCCGACGGCCTGGACCTTCTCAACAAGGCCCTGTATATCCCCCATGCCCATGATGCGCCCCGCCATGCGCCGGGCGTCAAAGACCTCAAGGGCATCCGTCGCCTCCCCCACACCGGCGAACTTGATGGGCACGCCGGTCACGGCCCGGACAGCCAGCGCGCTGCCTCCGCGGGCGTCGCCGTCCAGCTTGGTCAGCACCAGTCCCGTCAGGGTCAGAAGCCCGTGGAAGGATTTGGCGACGTTCACCGCCTCCTGGCCCATCATGGCGTCGGCCACCAGCAACTTCTCGTGGGGCGGCAGCACCGACGCAATGGAGGCAAGCTCCTTCATCAGCTCCTCGTCCACGTGCAGACGTCCCGCCGTGTCCAGCAGGATGACGTCGCACAGATGCTCGGCGGCATACCGCTCCGCCCCCCGGACCACCTTCAGGACGTCCGTCGAGCCCTCCTCAGGCCCGTAGAAGGAAACCTTCGCTCCCTCCGCAAGGACGCGCAGCTGTTCCACCGCCGCCGGGCGGCGCAGGTCGCACGCCACGACAAGGGGCTTGTGGGAATCCTTCAGCCGGCGGGCCAGCTTCACCGTGGTGGTGGTCTTGCCGCTCCCCTGAAGGCCCGCCATCAGGATAACCGTGGGGGGCCTGGGGGCAATGATCAGCGGCGCGGGGTCGCCCATCAGGGAGACAAGCTCCTCATAAACCACCGTTGAGATGTGCTGCGCGGCGGTGATGGACTCCAGAACCTCCAGTTTGACGGCGCGCTCCCGGATTCGGGAAACCAGGTCGCGGACGACTTTAAAATCAACGTCCGCCTCCAGAAGGGACTTGCGAAGCTCCCGAAGCGCAAGGTCAACATCAGCCTCTGAGAGTTTTCCCTTCCCTCTCAGCCGTGAAAACGCCGACTCCAGTTTATCTTTAAGCGCTTCAAACATCTGCCGTCCCCTCCCTGTCTGCACCGTTCCCCGTGAGGTCTGCCCCACGAAGGGCGGAGTTCTCCTCCTCCAGCTTTCGGATGCGTTCCTCCAGCCGGCGCGTCGTCTCGGCGAAGTGAAGTTCCCCTTCAATGGCCTCCAGACGATTCATGATTCGCCGCTCCAGAATGTGGACAGCCTGACGGCTGATTTCCAGAGAACGGGCCACCTCCGTCGGCGTCAGGTCCGAGAAATACAGCATCTCGTACACGTTCCTCTGACGCTCCGTCAGGAGGGGGGAGTAAAAATCATAGAGCAGGTTCAGATAAACCCTCCGCTCCAGCCGTTCCTTATCCTTGTCATCCCAAGCAACATCCACTGCGGCCACACCCAATCCACTTCAGGAGATTATAAAGAAGCCCTTTCCTTTTGTCAAATACATTTGTTTTACACAGCCTTCCTCTGCGCTCACGTCCTCTCAAACAGCCTCAGGGAGCAGTATTTTTTTATATTATAAAGGCATATCAGGAGGCTGCAGCCCGGTCAGACAGACTGCGGCCTCTCCGTCAGCGTCCGCTCAAAGCGGCGGTAAACCCAGAAGGAAAACACCACGGTGACCGCGTCGGCGATGCTCTGCGTCCACACGATGCCATACATCCCCATGACCGCGTTGAGCAGGAACAACATCGGGATGTTGAACCCCGCCCACCGCACCACCCCAAGGAGAAGCGCCTTTCCCCCCTGCCCCAGGGCCTGGAAAAGGTGGACAAGGTGGAAGCACAGGAACATGAGGGGCGTCGCGATGCAGCGGATGCGGAGAAAGCTCGTCCCCAGCTCCACAGTCCCGGCGTCCCCGATGAAAAGCCGCATAATATCGGGGGCCAGAGCCTGATACATCAGGACGCTGAGCAGGCCGACGGTCAGGCCTGTCAGGCGGGAGAAGCGGACGGTCTCCCGCATCCGGGCAAGGTTCCCCGCTGAATAGTTGTAGGCCGCAAGGGGCACCATCCCCTGACATATTCCAATGCCCACATTGAGGGGCAGGCGCTCCGCCTTCAGGACAATCCCGACCGCCGCCAGAGGAATATCCCCATAACCCGTCGCCAGCTTGTCAATGACAATATAGGCCACATCAAAGAGAAGGGTGGTGAGCGCGGCGGGCACACCGACGGAGAAGAGCGAGCGGATATCCGCCGCCCCGGGCAGCCCGGCAAAGGGCGACAGGGAAAGGGAGGTCACGTTTCTTATGCGGTATATTGTCCACAGAAAATAGACACAGACCAGAACATTGGAGAGCATTGTGGCCACCCCAGCGCCCACCGCCTCCAGACCGGGAGGCAGCAGCACGAACATAAACAGGGGGTCCAGCGCGATGTTGACAAGCCCGCCCATGGAGATGCCGAATCCCGCCTGCTTTGCGCAGCCCACGCTCCGCAAAAGGTGGCTCAGGGTCAGGGACAGCACCGTCGGAAGCGTGCCGGCGACGATGACGCAGAACGAGTACTGCCGGGCGTAAACAAGGGTATCCCGACTCGCTCCCAAAAGCCTCAGCGCAGGGTCCATGAACACAGCCATGCCCAGGGAGAACAGCACGGACAGCAGGATGGACAGCGCAGCGCTGAAGGAGCTGACTCTGCGCGCCGCCTCTCCCCGCCCCACGCCCAGCAGCCGGGAGATGAGGGTGCCGCCCCCCACGCCCACCAGATTCGCCAGGGGAATGGAGATGTTGAACACCGGCAGAATCAGCGATACGCCCGCCACCATCAGCGGGTTGTTCGTCCGGCCGATGAAGAACGTGTCCGCCAGACTGTACACCAGCACAATCAGCTGCCCGATGATTGTCGGGACAGCCAGCGTGGCCAGCGCTCTGGGGATCGGATAATCCTCAAAAATTTCACGGTTGTTCGCAATGCCGCGGTTCATGGTCTCCCCCCCTGAAAACTCTCCCCCTGTATTTTAGCTCATTCCGGAGGGGAACACGGCGGAGAACCCCTTTTTTCGCGGCATACAGGTCCTCCTCCCCGTTGCCCCCAAACGTCTTTTACGCGGAAGCGTCCCTCTGTCTGCGATATTGAATATAATATAATAAGAAAAGAACGTACAGACACAACAGGAGGTGCGTAAAGATGAGTAAGCTGCGCGAGGACGCGATGAAAATCGTGAAGCAGGCCATCGACGCCGTGCTGCCCGAGGCGGCTGTCAAAGAGGCGCTGGCACGGGGGGACTTCACCGCCCGCCGCCAAAGGGGCGGCCGGGTTGTGGTGGCCGCGATAGGCAAGGCCGGCTGGCGTATGGCCCGAGCTGCCGCGGACATCCTGGGTTCGTCGGCAACCGGGGCCGTGGTCACAAAGTATGAGCACTCGATGGGAGACATTCCCGGCCTGGAGATCTTCGAGGCCGGACATCCCGTTCCGGACGAGAACACGATAAAGGGGACAGAGGCCCTTCTGCGCCATGTGAAGGGGCTGGGGCCGGACGACACGGTGCTGTTCCTCGTCTCCGGAGGCGGGTCCGCCCTTTTTGAACTTCCGGCGGAGGGCGTTTCCCTCAGGGACATGGCGGATGTCACCAGCCAGCTTCTGGCCTGCGGAGCCGATATCGTGGAGATCAACACCATCCGCAAGCACCTTTCGTCGGTCAAGGGCGGACGTTTTGCCCAGCTCTGCGCCCCGGCCCACGTCTTCATGACCGTGCTCTCGGACGTGCTGGGGGACCGGCTGGACAGCATTGCCTCCGGCCCCGCCTGGCCCGACTCCTCCACCTCAGAGGAGGCTCTGGCCATCGTCAAAAAATACGGGCTCACCCTTCCGCCTCATCTGCTGGAGGTCCTGAAGCAGGAAACGCCCAAAAACCTGGACAATGTGACAGCCGTCGTGACAGGCAGCGTGACGGCCCTCTGCGCGGCCGCCTCAAAGGCCGCTGAGGAACTGGGCTACTCTCCGCTTCTCCTGACCACCACGCTCTCCTGCGAAGCGCGGGAGGCCGGCTCTTTCCTTGCCTCAGTTGCCCGGGAGGCCTGCGCCTCCGGCCGGCCGGTCAAGGGGCCCTGCGCGGTCATTGCAGGGGGAGAAACCGTGGTGCACCTCACAGGCAAGGGGAAGGGCGGCCGAAACCAGGAGCTCGCCCTCTCTGCGGCAGGCGGCATCGCAGGGCTGAAAAATGTCGTGATTGCCTCTGTCGGGTCCGACGGGACGGACGGCCCCACGGACGCCGCGGGAGGTATTGTGGACGGGGAAACGGAGGGACAGATGAAAAAACTCCGGATCAGTATCCCGGAGGTTCTGAAGAACAACGACGCCTACACTGCGCTCAAAGCCGTGGATTCTCTCCTTATAACAGGCCCCACCGGGACAAACGTCAACGACTTCGCTCTGGCGCTGATCGGATAAGGGTTTTCCTCAATTCATCTCTGTTCCCTGACGGGACTGTCAGGGAACAGAGATGGAAAAACGGGAACCCTGCCGGGCCTCCCAGAGCTCGGAGAAATCCTCCATCGCGCTGTCCAGCGTGTCCAGAAGAGGAGAACGGATTCCCCCGGCCCGCCGTGTAAGGCGGTCTCTTTCACGGGTGTATTTTCTCCACGTCCGGGGCGTTGCGGACAGGCCTCTTTGGGCACACCAGACCGAATAACGCATATCGTACATCCAGCCAACAGGAAGGACATTCCCCTGACGCCGGGACGGTCTCACGCTCATTGCCGCGTCCGCCCCCATGACAAGCACCGTTCCCAACACAGCAATCAGCAGGAAAGCGAAAAACGGATGCCCTGTACTCTTCCTCATAACCGACCGAACTCCCCATTCCTCATAACTGCTCCGCCAAAAGGCGGATTCTCTTATTATTTTACAATAAAACAAACAGGAAATACAAGAACCGCCCTCCCCTGTTTCAGGGGAAGGCGGTGTCTTTTTTGCCTTTAAAATTTTCTTACAGTCCCACGGGCGTCGCCGGGCCAAGAGGAAGGCCAAGCAGATACCACACAATGAGAAGCGCCGTGAAGCCAAGAAGGTAGAAGATGGAGTAAGGCATGGCCATGGAGATGACCGTTCCGATGCCGACCTCCGTGTCCTCCTTCGGCTTGTACTGCTCCAGAAGGCCGATCATGACCGGCAGGTAGTAGGACAGCGGGGAGATGATGTTCGTCGTGGAGTCCCCAATACGGTAGGCAAGCTGGGTCAGCGCCGGGGAGAAGCCCACGCCCGCAAACATCGGGACGAAAATCGGCGCCAGAATCAGCCACTTGGCCGAGCCGCTGATCATGAACATGTTGAGGAACGTCACAAGGAGGATGAACAGCACCAGCAGCGGGATTCCGCCCAGATTCATGCTCTTGAGGAACTCCGCGCCGGTGACGGACAGGATGGTGTCAAAACGGCTCATGCGGAACAGCTCCACAAACAGCGATGCCGGGAGCACCACGACCATGAAGCCCGTGCTGCCGACAAGCCCTTTGGACATCAGCTTCGGCACGTCCTCGCCCTTTTTGATCACGCCCGCGCCAATGCCATAGGCCGTGCCTATCACAAAGAACAGCCCGAACAGGATGGGCATGACGCTGGAAAGCAGCGGCGAACGCGGCACAATGGTGCCGGTGTCCGGGTTGCGGAACAGAGAGCCTTCGGGGTACGTCATCCACACGATGAGAGCGACATAAGCGATGAGCGCCAGCAGGGCGAACAGCAGGCCGCGGTTCTCCGCCGGAGTGACAGCGTGTTCCTTCAGGGCCTCAGCGTCCATAACCGTTTCATTGTCGCCCAGCATCTTAACGATATAATGCTCCGTGACCCACACCGTCAGGAACGTCAGCACAAAGGTCCCCGCCATCATGAAATACCAGTTGATGAGGGGGTGCGTCGGGGTGTCCGCCGGGATGTAAGGCACACCCTGAATGGCGCTGGCGGTGATTCCGGACAGCAACGCATCCGTGCCCGCCACGAACAGGTTGGCCGTGAAGCCGCCTGCCCCCGCCGCGTAGCCCGCCGCGATGCCCACCCATGGGTTGCGGCCCAGGGCCTTGAACACCGCTCCGGCAATGACCGGCGTGAAAATAATCCCCGCATCGGAGGCCAGATTGGCGTTGATGCCCACCAGGGCGATGACCGCCGTCACCAGCATGCGGGGGGCACCCAGGATGGTCTTGCGCATGAGGGCGGAGATCATGCCCGTCTGCTCCACAAGCCCGATGCCCAGCATCATCGTCAGGACAAGCCCCAAAGGCGCGAAGTTGACGTAGGTTTTGACAAACCCGGCGAAGAACTTCCTCATCGCTTCGAAGGACAGCAGATTGACCACCGCCACGGTCTGAGACTCAACCTTCCCGGCCTTGCTGACCATGTAGGTGACCTGCGTGCCCGCCAGCCAGTTCGACAGTGCCAGCAAAATCAGTGCCAGCACCACAAAAAGCCAGAACGGGTGCGGGAACTTGTTGCCGATCACCTCGATAGCGTGGATGAACTTTTCGAACATACCGCGCTTGCCCAAAGTTGCCTCATCCTTACTCAAAGTTTTTCCCTCCAATATATTTGAAAATTTCTTCAATTATATCACAGAATGTCAGGAAGCAAGTATGGTATAATCACATTGTTCTCTAAGTTGACCGTCCTTACCGGACGGACGCAGATTAAAAGGAGGCTGGTACTATGAAAGGTTACGCAATGCTCAAGATTGGCGAGGCAGGATGGATTGAGAAAGAGAGGCCTGCCTGCGGGCCGCTTGACGCCATCATTAAGCCTCTGGCTCTTTCCCCCTGCACAAGTGATGTTCACACCGTCTGGGAAGGCGCTATTGGAGACAGACACAACATGATTCTCGGCCATGAGGGATGCGGTGTTGTGGACGAGGTCGGCTCCCTGGTTAAGGACTTCAAGAAGGGGGACCGCATTATGGTCGCGGCCATCACCCCGGACTGGGGTTCAATTGAGGCGCAGGCGGGATTTGGCCAGCACTCCGGCGGCATGCTGGCAGGCTGGAAATTCTCCAACTTCAAGGATGGCGTTTTTGGTGAGTACTTCCATGTGAACGAGGCCGACGCCAACCTTGCTCATCTCCCCGACAGCATTTCCCCCGAAGAGGCCTGCATGCTTTCCGACATGGTCCCCACGGGCTTCCACGGCGTTGAGCTGGCTGATGTCCAGTTTGGCGACACTGTTCTCGTTATCGGCATCGGGCCGGTCGGCCTTATGGCTGTCGCGGGAACCGCGCTTCGCGGTGCAAGCCGCATTATCTGCGTAGGCACCCGCCAGAAATGCCGCGATGTGGCGACCGCTTACGGCGCCACGGATTTCATCGGCTACAAGGACGGTCCCATTGACGAGCAGGTCATGAAACTGACGGACGGCCAGGGCGTCGACAAGGTTGTCATCGCCGGCGGTACGGTTGAGACCTTCGAGCCTGCGGTGAAGTGCCTGAAGTCCGGCGGACGCATCGGCAGCGTCAACTACCTCGGCAGCGGCACCTATGTCACCATCCCGCGCGTCGAGTGGGGCTGCGGCATGGCCAACAAGAACATCTGCGGCGGGCTTATGCCCGGCGGACGCCGTCGCCTTGAGAAGCTCGGCAGCCTTGTCTCCAGCGGCAAACTGGACGTCAAGAAGCTTATCACCCACCGCTTCAAGGGCTTCGAGCACGTTGAAGAGGCGCTTCTTCTCATGAAGAACAAGCCGGCTGACCTCATTAAGCCGGTCGTCGTGCTGTAAACATCTGAATTTTATTTATCAATAACGGGGCGCCCTCCCTTTCGCGTTTGGGAGGGCGTTTCCTTATTCAGAGGACAGAAATGAATATTCTTGTTATCGGCGGTTTTCTGGGGGCCGGAAAAACCAGCTTCATCAAGGCCATGACCCACGCAACAGGACGCCAGTTCGTGGTGGTGGAAAACGAGTTCGGCAATATCGACATGGACAGCCGGATATTAAAGAACGATAACCCGGATATGAAAATCTGGGAGCTGACGGAGGGCTGTATCTGCTGTTCCATGAACATGGATTTTTCACTGTCCGTCATCACCATCGCGAACACCCTGAACCCGGACTACCTTCTGGTGGAGCCCAGCGGGGTGGCGCTGCCCAGCCGCATTGTGGATGGACTGCAAAAGATCAGCTATGAAAACATCGGAATTCTTGAGCCCGTGACCATCGTGGACGCCCTGCACTTCCGCGGCCAGCGGCGGGATTACGCCGAATACTTCGAGGATCAGGTGAAGTCCGCGGGGACGGTGGTCCTCTCCAAGTCAGAAAATATGACCGATGAGGATTTTACAGAGGTTGAGCGCGAGCTTGACCTGACACCCGGCACGCGCTTTCCTCACACGCATTACAGCCGGTGGAAAAAAGGGGAATGGCAAACGCTCCTCTCCCGGCTGCTTCCCGGCAATGGCGGAAACGGAGGGAGCGGCGCTGCCGCAGAACCCGTCAGGCCCCTGATGAACCTTGCACTGCGGGGGATATCCTTCTCCTCGCCCGTGGAGCTCATCGCAAAGTTTGAGCTGCTGCTCTCCGGAGCTCTGGGCCGCGTTGTCCGCGCCAAGGGCTTCGCCCCGAAAGTTTACAGGGACGAGTGGCTGGCGTTCAACGTCGTTGACGGCACTTACGAGATCACTTCATCACAGCCAACAGACAGCGGGGAAATTGTGATTATCGGGGAGAATCTGAAGACAGATATGCTGACGCAGCTTTTTGGCGGCGTTCCTGTGGAGGAAGAACCGGAGGAAGAGTGAGAACATCCCGCTTCGCGCTGGATGGACAATGATAAAAAGGAGGGAGGGGCAAGCCCCTCCCTCCTGTCTCCTGCACAGCAGCTCTTTTTTACGCCGCAGCACGCTCACGTCCCATATACTGCAGGGCACAGATCACACCCAGCAAAGCCAGACCGATCGTATCCGTCATGACGCCGGGGACCATCATGCACAGGCCGCCCACGCCCATCACGAGGCGGAACAGCGGGTTGATGGGCCGGAACAGATACCCGTTCAGGGCTGTCGCCACGCCAAAGATGCCCAGCAGCGACGTGACGCATATCACGGCAACCTCAAGGAAGATCAGGATGTTGTTGAGCCATGGGCTTGCGCCCGCAATCTCAATGATTGGGGACAGATTCTCAAACAACATTGCCGGACTGAAGGCGAAAATGTACGGCACAATAAACGCCGCAATGGCCAGACGCGTGGCGTTGAAAGCGGTCCTCATGGGAGGAGCCTTCGCAATGGCGCTCCCGGCGTAGGCCGCAAGAGCCACCGGCGGCGTGATGTCCGCGACAATGCCGAAATAGAACACAAAGAAGTGTGCGCAGACCTTGGGAATGCCAATGGCCGGGGCCATCAGGATCGGAGCGCAGGTCGCCGCCATGATGCAGTAGTTCGCCGTCGTCGGGACCCCCATGCCCAGCACGATGCAGCACATCATGGTCAGCAGCAGCGCGATGAAGGCATGTCCGCCGGAGATGTTGACCACCATCGTGATGAGCTCAGAAGCCAGCCCTGTGGAAGTGATGCAGCCGGCCACAAGGCCCGCCATGGCACAGGCCACCGCCACCGTAACGGTCCCCTTGCCGCCGGCCTCCAGCGCGTCGATGATGCGGGTAAAAGTGATGCGCTCGTCCGGGTTGGCAAGGCCCACAAGGATGGCGATGCCGATGGCCACCGCTGCAGAGAACTGCATTGTGTACATATTGGTGGACACCATGACAACCAGAACAATCAGCGGCAGCAGCAGATACACTTTTGGAAGGAGCGACAGCAGGCGGGGCAGTTCCTCCCTGGAAACCCCTTTGAGTCCCAGCTTTTTCGCTTCAAGGTGCACAGCAATGTAGATGCCCGCGAAGTACAGAACAGCGGGCAAAATGGCCTTCACCGCCACCTGGGCGTAGGGAATGCCCATATACTCAGCCATGAGGAAGGCAGCCGCCCCCATGATAGGCGGCATGATCTGGCCGCCCGTCGAAGCCGCAGCCTCCACCGCCCCTGCAAACTGGGGCTGATAGCCCGTCCGCTTCATCATGGGAATGGTGATGGAACCGGTTGTCACCGTGTTGCCAACGGAGGAACCGGACACCATCCCGCACAGTGCCGAGGAAATGACGGCCACCTTGGCGGGGCCACCGGCCGAAGCGCCGGCCACGGCGTTGGCCAGGTTGATGAAGAAAGCGGATATTCCCGTGCGCTCAAGGAACGCCCCGAATATAATGAACACAACGATATACTTCGCGCACACCTCAATGGGGGTGCTCCTCAGCCCGTCGCCTGTGGAGTAGTACAGATCATAGACGACCTTGCCGAAGCGCACCGTGGAGAACGCGTAAAACAGCAGCACGCCCACCACACACAGGATGGGAATGCCCACACAGCGCCGGCACAGCTCCATCAGAGACAGAATCGCTGCAATGGCCATGCCGGTCATGAGCGCGTAGTTCGGGTTCCGGGGACTTGTGACTCTCAGCGCCAGCTTGATGATCGATTCTGCGTTCCAGGCGAAATACAGCAGCGGAATGACCCCCGCGAGCATAAACACAATGTCGTACCACGGCAGGGTGTTGACCTCATTCTCAGCCCTCAGAGTCAGCGTGATGGAGATGCCGTTGTCAGGTCCCCGCTGACCGTTTGACGAGGCTCCCTTTTTGATGGGGTAATTCAGATAGCCGATGATCAGGATGAGGGCCAGAAAGACGTTCAGCCGCACCTCCGGCATCGCTGTGCTGAAGAGCGCCACCCAGATGCAGAACAACGAAAACAGCGCTGACAGAAGCCTGACCAACTGCTTTGGAGTTCCTGTCCAGACGCGGACATTGGACTCCCGGTCATACTTCTTCATGACCTCCTCAACGTCCTTCGCTGTGCCCACGTCGACGTCCGCAGCGACAGTCTCAGGCATGGACGGAACCTTCTCGTTGGGATCCATAAAACGTCCCCCTTTCCGGAATGATGAATCCGTATCA
>JAILIX010000107.1 GCA_024695065.1 Fretibacterium sp.
TGTCGTGTCCCCGAAAAAGGCAGAAAAAGCACGGGATGCTCTGGCGAAAAAGAATATCCCTTCCAGCATTATCGGACATTTTGAGGGGGCTGCCGAATCCGAAGAACTCGATATGCACGAGGAATTGTGGGGGATTTTGGCGAGGAAGGAATTATAATAGTATAATAAGTTTTTAAGTGATCTTTTTGAGGAAAGGGCGCTTTGGAATGACTGAGAACAGTTTGCGGACGGACTACTTCGATAAATCCTGGCAGCGTACATCTTTGTGCGGGGAGTTTGGGCCAGAGGATGCCGGGAAGGAGGTCCGGGCCAACGGCTGGGTACGCGCACGCCGCGACCTGGGGGGAATTATCTTCCTTGAGGTCTGGGACCATACCGGTCCCATTCAGGTGGTCTTCAACCCTGAAGCTGGAGATATTCATGAGCAGGCCGGGAACCTCAGGAGCGAATACTGCATTGCGGTGAAAGGCCGGCTCAGGATTCGCCCCGATGGAACTGAGAACCCCGCTCTGAAGACAGGCAGTGTGGAGATTGTGGCGAGCGACCTTCTGGTTTTGTCTCCGTCGCTGCCCCTTCCCTTTGAGGTGGGGGATGAGACGGATAAGGTCGATGAAAACCTTCGGCTGACCTACCGTTATCTGGACCTGCGAAGGGAAAAAATGCAGCGGAACCTGAGGACGCGAAGCCAGATTAATGCCTTCACTCGGAGATACCTTGGGGATCATGATTTCGTCGAGCTGGAGACCCCGATGCTTACAAAGGCTACACCGGAGGGGGCACGCGATTATCTGGTTCCGAGCCGGGTGAACCCTGGGACGTTCTACGCACTTCCGCAGTCTCCGCAGCTTTTCAAGCAGATGCTGATGGTCAGCGGCTTTGATCGCTACTATCAGATTGCGCGCTGCTTCCGTGATGAGGACCTCCGTGCTGACCGCCAGCCGGAGTTTACGCAAGTCGACCTTGAGATGAGTTACGTCGTCGAGGACGACGTCATGGAGCTCATTGAGGGTTACATGAAGGGACTCTTCAAGGAAATTTTGGACGTGGACATCCCGACGCCTTTCCAGCGTATGCCTTATTGGGAGGCAATGGACCGCTTTGGCAGCGATAAGCCCGATCTGCGTGTCTCCCTTGAACTCTGCGACGTGGCCCCTGTGTTCGCGTCCGCCTCTTTCGAGCCCTTCCGCAAGGTATTGGAGGCAGGCGGCGTTGTTCGGGCTCTGCGGCTGCCCGGTGGGGCAACCCTCTCCCGCAAGGAACTTATGGACCTTGAGTCCCGTGCCAAGAAATTCGGCGCTTCCGGCCTTGCAAACTTTCTGTACAAGGACGGCGAGCTGAAGGGCCCGCTGGTGAAGTTCCTTACGGCGGAGGACCTGTTGAAGCTGCGTGAACTGGCAAAGCTGGAGGATGGGGATGCTCTGTTCCTTCTGGCAGACGCCTCCCGTGCCAAAGCCTGTACCATTCTGGGTGTGCTTCGTCTGGAATTGGGCAAAACCCGCGGATTCTTCAACGAAGGGGAAGGGGCGGACGCCTGGCGCTTCCTGTGGGTCACCCGTTTCCCGCTCTTTGAGTGGAGTGACGAGGAGAAACGCTGGGTGGCAATGCACCATCCCTTCACGTCCCCCGTGCTGGAGGAGGGCGACCTGATGGAGCGCGACCCGGGCAAGGCACTGGCCCGCGCCTATGACTGCGTCCTGAACGGCAATGAGGTGGGGGGAGGTTCCATCCGAATTCATGACCCGGAAGTTCAGGCCCGGCTGTTCAAGTGCCTTGGCATCTCCCCTGAGGAGGCGAAGCGGCGCTTTGGCTTCTTCCTGAACGCCCTCTCCTATGGCACACCCCCCCACGGCGGCCTTGCTCTGGGCGTCGATCGGCTGGTGATGCTCCTCTGCGGCGGACAGTCCATCCGGGACGTGATGGCCTTCCCCAAAACACAGAAGGCGCAGTGCCTGCTCTCTCAGGCCCCCGACGCCGTGGAGCAGGCCAGGCTGGACGAGTTGCGCCTTGCCGTCATTCCATCTGACGAGGAATAATACGCGAATAAAAGAATAAATAAGAGGATAATGAATAAGGAGGTCTGCCTGTGAAAGCTCAATTCTGCCACGAGAATTTCAACGTTCTGGACTTGAAACGGAGTATGTCATTCTACGAGGAGGCTCTGGGGCTCAGGGAGGTCCGGCGCATTGAGAAGGATGACTTCACCATTGTTTACATGGGCGATGGGGTGACAGGATTCACTCTGGAGCTCACGTGGATGAAGGACAGAACAGAGCCTTATGATCTTGGGGACGAGGAATTTCACCTGGCCTTTCAGGTGGATGACTTTGAGAGTGCGCATACCTTCCACAAGGAGAAGGGATGGATATGCTTCGAGAACGAGGCGATGGGCATCTACTTCATTCAGGACCCTGACGGGTACTGGCTGGAGATTCTGCCAACCCGGAAGTAGCCCCTCCCAACAGCAAACGGTAAAAGCAGGGCCTTCGGGGTTTCCGCCCGAAGGCCGTGTTGTTTTTCTATACAACCTGTCGTCCGCCCACAAATGTCATTGACACGTTGAGGTCATCATCAAAGCATGTAATATCCGCGTCCATTCCGGCGGCGAGCTCTCCTTTCCGGGACAGGCCCAGAAGTTGAGCCGGATTACGTGTGGCCATGCCAACGACCTCTGTGAGCGGAAGTTCCGTTGCATGAATAAAGTTTCGAATGGCTTCATTCATCCTGAGCGAACTGCCTGCTATCGTTCCGTCAGGCTGGACGGGCAGCCCGTCTCTGACAAGAACACGC
>JAILIX010000076.1 GCA_024695065.1 Fretibacterium sp.
ACTCTGCCGAATATTCTGGGGTCCTGACTGCGGGACAGCGCCCAAGGCTGACAAGGCACGCGCCGCCTCGTCTGCAGCGGGCTCATTATCCTCATCATCGGGCAGTTTCCCGTCCTCTGGCTTTTCCTGAGATTTTATCCCGTTTTTGTCAGGAACAGGCTTCTCCGCTTTCATTTCTGCCTCTGTGGCAACAGGGATGGGATCTGATTCTTTCTTCATTCCCGACGACACAGGGAACACTTCCAGGATTTGCTGTTTCAGGTCCTCCACAACTTCCGGCTCCAGCTCATCGGGCAGTTTCTCGCCCTCTGGCTTTTCCTGAGATTTTATCCCGTTTTTTTCAGGAACAGGTTTCTCCGCTTTCATTTCTAACTCTGCGGCGGCAGGGATAGGGTCTGATTCTTTCTTCATCCCCGGCGGCACAGGGAACACTTCCAGAATTTGCTGTTTCAGATCCTCCGCAACTTCCGGCTCCAGCTCATCGGGCAGTTTCCCGTCCTCTGGCTTTTCCTGAGATTTTATCCCCTCTTTGCCAGGAACAGGCTTCTCCGCTTTCATTTCTGCCTCTGCAGCGGCAGGGATGGGGTCTGATTCTTTCTCCATCTCCGGCGGCACAGGGAACACTTCCAGAATTTGCTGTTTCAGATCCTCCGCAACTTCCGGCTTCAGCTCACCAGAAATTTCTTCCAGTGCCTGAACTGCCTCATCGCGCAGGGAGGGCAGTTCCTCAGATTTAGCTGTCTTCAGTTTCTCCAACAAAGAGGTCAGCTTCCCGGCCTTTCCCTGAGTCAGAAGCCCCTTGTCCAGCAGAAGCTCTATTTTCTGCAGAAGTGCGTCCGCTGCCTCTGTATTCACCGCTGGCTCCATTCCATGCCCGGAGGTCTCCCCTGCTGCTGCAGCCGGATCCCCTTTCATGGAGGCCATAAGATCCAGCACAGAACGGGTAAAATGGACGGGAGCATGAATGGAGTTCTGCGTCTGTTCTTCCGGAAGGACAGACAGCTTCGCCATAAGGTCTGTCAGGGACCCGGGGTCCTGCTCGCCGGAAAAATCCGCAATCAGACGGTCAAAGAGGCCGGAATCCCCGACTTCCCCCTTCACGTTCCGGCCTTCTGCCTCTGTGGCGGGCGTCATACTGCCCTGAGCTATATTGACCTGCACAAAAGTGAGAGCGTCTGCCATCGTTCCCACGTCCTCCCGTTCTAAGATGTTTGCTTTATTTTCTGGGCCTGGCCATGAGCTCTGTCAGGCGGGCCGCTTTCTGGGGCTTCATCTTGCCAAGGATCGAGGCCCTGGCCTCGTTGGGCAATTTCAGCAACAAATCCACTGCCAGAGTGTCCCTGAGCTGTTCCACCACGGCGGCGGCGTTTCTGGCAGACATATCCTGGTAGGTGTGCGCAACCTGATTCATAAGTTCCTGCTCGCTCTGGCTGGGCTTTCCTCCTGATGCGGCAATCTCTTCTGCCTCAGCCACCAGCCCTTCCCTGCGCTGAACATCGCTCAGACGTGTCCCCAGGTCAACAGACAGGGTATCCAGACTGAAACTTCGGTCCGTCAGGGAGCGCTCCCGCTCATCAAGGCGCCTCTGCCACTCCGTGAGCTCAATTGCACGGCGCTCATTGACCGTCAGGGAGTACTGCGCCGGAATTTTAAAGAATTCCGCCAGGGGAGCTCCTGCATAGGGAATCTTCGGGATAATACTCCAGAACAGCGGACGTCCATCCCAATAGCCGCTGAGGTGGAGTCCCACCGCCGACCCTACCCCCAGAAGAACCATCCAGAAGAGCAGGGCAATTTTACTCAGTTTTTTTTTCTTCTTCGTCTTCTTTTTCGCCGGGGCTGCCGCAACTTCTGGCGCCGCCGCCTCGGGCGCACGTTCCTCTGCCATTTAGTCTTCCTCCAAAATCAACCCTGCTCCCGAATGCGATGGTACAATGCCATCACATTTTTTACGTAGCGGCTCGAGACAGACGGAATCTTCCCCGCGTCCACCCGGCCCGGGCCGGCGTTGTAGGCCGCAAGGGCTTTCTCAACGTCCCCTCTGTACTTATCGGTCAGGTCGGAGATATATTTGACCCCGCCTTCAATATTCTGCTCCGGGTTAAGGGGGTCAGACACCCCCAGCATGGCAGCAGTCCGGGGCATAAGCTGCATGAGCCCCTGTGCCCCCTTGCTGGAAACAGCGTCCGTTTTCCAGCCGGACTCCACCTGAATCATCGCTCGGATAAGTTCCTGATCAACGTTGTAGCGGTCGGCACAGCGGTCGATGACCTCCTGAAGTTCTTCATAGGAAACTTTTCCGGATTTTGGAGCTGCCTTGGCCTTCTTTCCGGCAACCTCATCAAGAACATCAACAAAGCGGTTTTTGACAGGCTGCACGGGAGGCATATTCGGCATGGACTGCTGTACGATTTGTTCAATACGGCTCAGGACCTGGTTGACTCTGGTTAAATCAGGGCCGATCATGCTATGCTCCCTTCCTCTGTCCCCTGGCGTACTGCATCGTGGCCACGTCGTCCAGCTCAATCTGCTCGACGTCCAACTCCTCTTTAAAGGCAGCTTCCTTCAAATGGTCAATGTAGGCCTCCATGACACGTACGTCCTTATGCCGCTCCACGAGACGCGCTTCCGTGCCCGCAATACGCTGACGGACATCGTTGAGAGAAACTCGTCCCTTTGAAATATCCGTGTCGATAGCGTCTATAAACTGCCGCTGGAACCAGAGCTGAGTCCCGCTCATCCCCTGCTCGCCCGCCTTGCTGAACTCCTTGACAGCCGTGCTTTTCTCAGTCTCAAGCGCTGCGAGGCGGTCCAGCACATCCAGTTCCTCCCGCCGCTCTGACGCAAGGATGCTCTGCTCCTCCCGCCGGCTGTCCTCGCGTATCTTCAGAATGCGGTTAAATCTTTTCACACGCTGATACATATCGGCAAAACCTCCAGACACTCACCAAGGAACGGCAATCTCTCTTCTAAACTTCGGCCGCATCGCCAGCTCACTTTAAGACGCCCTGGCTTCCTCCGCCGGTTTCTGCTCCGGCATTGGAGCCAGAGCCAGAAGACGACGGTCTGTTTCCTCAAAGGAGGTGGGGTCCTCCACGCGCTGTGAAAGGAATGCCCTCACGCTCTCCATATTCTCCATCGCCCAGTCCACCCGCGCGTTCGAGCCGGCCTTATAGGCTCCAATGTTAATCAGGTCCTCGGACTCCGCATAGGTCGCCAAAAGGTCGCGCACGCGCCCCGCTGCGTCCTTGTGCTCCTGCGAGACAAGAACCGGCATGACGCGGCTGACGCTGTCCAGGACGCTTACTGCAGGGTAAAAGTTTCGTGCAGCAATGCGGCGCGACAGCACAACGTGTCCGTCCAAAATTCCCCGGACGTTGTCCGCCACAGGCTCATTCATATCGTCACCGTCCACCAGGACGGTGTAAATACCCGTGATGCTCCCCTTTTCGCCCGCACCGGCACGTTCCAGCAGACGCGGCAACATCTCAAAGACCGATGGAGTATAACCCCTCGTCGCGGGAGGCTCCCCAATGGCAAGGCCAATTTCACGCTGGGCACGTGCCACACGGGTCACAGTGTCCATCATCAGAAGGACATCCTTGCCCTGATCACGGAAATACTCCGCAATGGCCGTGGCGGTCATAGCTGATTTAAGGCGAATCATTGCCGGCTGGTCCGATGTGGCAATCACCAGCACCGACCGCGCCAGTCCTTCCGGCCCCAGATCGCGCTCCATGAACTCTCTCACCTCACGGCCGCGTTCCCCCACCAGAGAGATGACGTTGACATCCGCCGTTGTGTACCGCGCCATCATGCCCAGCAACGTGCTCTTCCCCACGCCGGATCCGGCGAAAATGCCGATGCGCTGCCCCTTGCCCAGGGTCAGCATCCCGTCGATGACGCGGACACCAACGGAAAGCGGCGTATCCACCATCTTGCGTTTCAGGGGATGAGGCGGCTGTGCATAAAGGGGATAAAAATCCGTGGCCATGATGGGCCCTTTATCGTCTATGGGATTTCCAAGGCCATCCAGCACACGTCCCAGCAAAGCATCCCCCACGCCCACCTCAAGGGGATGATTGGTGGAAATCACGTCACAGCCAGGCCCCACTTCCTGAAGTGCCCCAAGGGGCATGAGAAGGACCCGATTCTCCCGAAAGCCCACCACCTCGGCCGCCAGTTCATGGGAACCATCGCGGAAACAGATGTGGCACAAATCTCCCACGCGAACGTCGGGACCCTGAGATTCCGCCACCAGCCCCACAACCTGCACCACCCGCCCGTTTACCTTGACCAGCGGGGTCTGAAGCAGGTCCACTGAGAAAAGCTGAAACAGATTGACACCCTTCTCCGCGCTTTCAACTTCAAGCTCCTGAACTCCGGGCTCACTCATGCGCCTGTCCCCCCTGCCTCTTTTCCTTCCTTCCCCTCATCCTTCACGACCTGCTGAAATATACTGTCAACGACGGATTCAACCTGCCCCATCTGTGTCCGCCAGCGCGCATCATAGACACCAAGAGACGTCTCCACGATACAGCTTCCCGGTTCCACGTTAAAATCCGCCTTCAGATCAAGGTGATGAACGCCGCGCAGAACCTCGCGGAACTCCGCGTCGATATCGGCTTCCAGGCGCGCTACATCGTCCGGTGCGGCGTAGATAACAATCTGACTTTTGTCGCTGAGACGGGATAAGAGGTCGGACAGGACGATGTCAACGGTTTCAGGGTGCAGTTCCACCTGCCGGTGGAGCATCCGGCGCAGCATTTCCGTCCACATACGAATCATATGGGGCTGGTTGAGCGATACCAGTTTTTCGAAATTTTCCTCCAGCCGTTTATTGATGCCCTCCAGAACGGAGATAAGACCAGAGAACTTATTCAGATATTCTTGTTTAACCTCGTTCTGAGCGGCGGAGAGCCCCTCGGAGTGGCCGGTTTTCCATCCCTCTTCCTTCGCTCTGGACCGTGCCTCGTCGGCCACCTTCGCGGCGTTGGCCTCAGCGTTCGCCTCAAGCTCCTTCTTTCGCCCCTCGTATTCTGCCCTGATGCCGTCAATCTCCGACGCCAGTTTGTCCCTTTCCTGGGCCAAATCAGTATTCTTCGCCTCTGCCTCGCTCAAACTTGCCTGGAGGCTCTCAATCTGCTGGAGCAGTTCCTTGTTCGGGTTGGGAGCCGGAGGCTGAGTTTTTCCTGAGGGGGGCGGGGGAACACGCCTTGATGTCCTGTTTACAGGCGCAGAGGGGCGGGGCCGCGGGCCCCCCCCCGGATGGGGCCGTTCCTCTTGTCTGGGCTCATCCTCCGAAGAATCTGGCTCAGCAATGCCGATCTTGACTGCCTGAGGGAGAAGGCGCACTGCGCGCAGCACCCTCTGGTGGACACTAGACAACGAGTTCGTCCTCTCCGCCCGTGGCGATCACGATCTCGCCCTGCTCCTCCAGTCCCCTGACCACATTGACCACCTTCTGCTGGGCTTCCTCCACGTCCTTGACACGAACCGGACCCATGTATTCCATGTCCTCCTGGAGCATCTCGGCCGCACGCTTGGACATATTCTTGAAGAACTTGGTCTTGAGTTCCTCTGTCGCACCCTTCAGGGCCAGGCTGAGCTCCTTCATGTCCACCTCGCGCAGAATCCGCTGCAGCGAGCGGTCATCCAGACGCATAATATCCTCGAACACGAACAGCCGCTTCTTGATTTCCTCGGCCAGCTCCGGATCGTTTTCCTCCAGGTATTCCATGATGTTGCGCTCCGTCGTGCGGTCGGCACTGTTGACGAGGGCAACCACGGCGTCGATGCCGCCGGCCATCGTGAAGTCCTGCCCCATGACTGTACTGAGTTTGCGTTCCAGCACACGCTCCACCTCCCGAAGGACCTCCGGCGTGATACGGTCCATGGTGGCGATGCGTTTCGTGACATTGGCCTGCATATCCGGCGTAAGTCCGCTCAGAATCAATGCAGCCTGCGGCGGCTCCAGGTAGGACAGGATAAGGGCAATCGTCTGAGGATGTTCGTTCTGGATAAAACCCAGAATCTGCGTCGCGTCGGTGTGACGCATAAAGTCGAAGGGCTTAACCTGAAGGCTCGCCGTGATGCGGGCCAAAAGGTTCTGGGCCCTCTCCGGCCCAAGGGCGCGCTCCAAAACGTCCCGCGCATAGTCAACACCACCGCGGGCCATGAACTCCCGCGCCATGAGGACTTCCTGAGCCTCTTTCAGAACATCCAGCTTAACCTCCGGCGTCACCTTCCGAAGGTTTGCAATCTCGAGTGTAATGAGCTCAATGGTGGCATCGTCCAGCTTCTTATAAACCTCGGGGGCAATATCATTGCCCAGCGAGACCATCAGCACCGCTATCTTTTCTCTGCCGGAGATTTCGTTTGCGACAGAGCCGCCTAATTTTGCCATCACAGGACTCCTTTAATCATCCGCAGACAGCCACTCGTTGACGAGATTGGCGACCTCTGCAGGATTGTTCCTCGCATAGGCCTTCAACTGCTCCTCAATGACGGCTAACTCACCCTGGAAGGCAAGGAGGTCCGGAGACGTGAGCATCTCCTGAATTGTGGGCACCTTCTTGCCCTCCGCCTCGACGGTCTCAACAGCCAGACGGGCACGGCGCCGGCGCAGCCACCACATGAACAGTGCTCCCAACAGAAGCAGAATGGTGATGAACACCACCGAGCCGGACAGAATACGCCACAGGCGTTCTTTCTTGATCTCTTCAGCCATCGCATCTGCAAAGGCCGTTGAGAACTTCATCGCCTTTACAACGAGGGTATCGCCGCGTGCGGCGTTATAACCCACCGCCGATGAGATTACTTCACGCAGTTCAGCAAGACGGTCTTCGTCAAGCTCACCGTTAACCAGGACGGACGCGGACAGCCGGCGTACTCCTCCCGGCGTGATGATCTGGTCGCCCTTCCGCGTTGTGATTTCATAGTTCGTCGTCGAGTTGGAGCGGTTGTACTCGCTGTCGACATTCTGGGTATTGATCGCGTAGCCGGGGATGTTCGTCGTTGTTCCCGGCGTCCCGGTTATGGGTTGTCCCTGACCGGTGTAGCTTTCCTCCTGGCGTTCATTGCTCCGCGGAACGCCCTGTCCGGTCTCCGGGTTAGGCGTATACTCGACGTAAGAGCTGGAGCGTTTGTCGAAGTCCAAATCCACCTTCACGCGGACGACAGCCGTCCCGGGGCCAAAAACCTGCTCCAGCATGAGACGCACCTTCGTCTCCAGCTCCCTCTCGTGCTGGCGCTCCAGCTCGCGCTGGACGGAGGTGACCGAACTGTTCCCGTCCTGCGGATAGATGAACATGGAGTCAGAAATCATGTCGGACAAAATGCGCCCGCTGGTGTCCACGACGGTCACCTGGTCCGGCATGAGGCCGTCAACACTGTGTGACACCAGATGAATAATGGACTTTACCTGCGTGGGGCCCAGCGTCGCTCCGGACCGCAGACGCAAAAGGACTGAAGCGGTAGATGGCCTCTGTTCTTCCAGGAACAGGCGCTGCTCCGGGATGACCACGCTGACCCGCGCGGAGTCCACCGCGGCAAGCTGGGAAATGGTACGTGCCAGCTCCCCTTCAATGGCTCGGGTGTAGGCGATTCTCTGCTGAAACTCGCTCATACCCATCTTTGAGTCGTCGAAAATCTCAAAGCCCGTGCTTCCGCCTTTGGGCAGTCCCTGCTGAGCCAGAGCCAGACGCGTCTCGTAGACATTCCCACCCCCCATGAGAATCGCATTCGCAGCCGGGTCCAGTTTGTAGGGGATATTGTTCTCACGAAGGTATTCTACAATTGCAGCCTGATCCTCCACTTCCAGCCCTGCGAAGAGCGGCTCATAAGTGGTGCGTCCGGCCATGAGCATTAAAGCAACCAGCCCTCCCAGCACCAGAAATGTGACCAAGAACAGAGAGGCCCGCTGCCACAGTTTCAGAGCCGACCAAAAATGAAGAAAGGATGCAAACCAGCGCTTTAAAGCACCCATAATCCCTCAGATACTATTAACTTAACCGGTAATGCGCGACAAAGCCTGGTAAGCGTCCAGAAACTTGTTGCGCAGCTCCATCATCAGCCTCATGGCAACATCTGCCCGCGAGGAAGCCAGGACTACCTCCGAGATATCCTCCGCCTCCCCTATTGCCAGACTCCGTACCTTTTCATCAGCCTCCAGCTGAAGCGAATTGACCTTCCGTACCGATGCCGAGAGCATATCCTCAAAAGACATCTCCGGTGCCTCTGGAGCAGAGGTAAATATCCTCCTGGCTATGGGCGCCGCAGTCTCCTCTGCCGCCCTTCCGGCCTCCACTCTGGAAAAGTCCAACATCAAACGATCCAACAATATCAAGCCCTCCCAGTCAGTGATAAGGACTTCGCTCCATCGACGCCCCACTTCCGGGGCCTCCATCTCCTCACTGAAACTTCTTTATTGTACCTCAAAATCCCGAATTTTTCCCCCCGCAGCAGAAAATCTCTCCAAGGCACTCACGCAATCCAAAAATGCCCTTATTGTTGTAATATACATTTAAAAGAAATATTTTGCAAACGTTCCGCGAATGTTGGAGGAACGGTTTGCCCGGGAGGTTGATTTCATGGCGTTTGGACCGGAGTTCATCAGCGGCCTCGAGGCTGCGATCAGGATAAGACTGCCCTGGCGGGTCGCGCGGGTTGAGGGCGGCGAATCCTGGGTCGCTCTGAAGATTTCCTGCGGGGACCAGTGGCTTATTCTTTCCTGGGACTCCGGAGCGTCTGGCTGCTGTCTGGCGGAGCCTGGCGAAGTAACCGCACTGAGGGAGGGCGCCCCTGCCCGTACCCCCCTGGTTGAAGCGCTCAAGAGCCGGGCTGTGCGCGGGGACATCGTCGCAGTCCGTCAGCTCAATCACGACCGTGTCCTGGAATTGGAAATGCAGCGACGCGTTGCAGCGGGAACCTCTGTCGGCTATTTTCTCATCCTCGAGGCGACGGAGCCCACCGGAAACCTTCTCCTGCTGGACGAGGAACATAAAATTGAGGAAGCCGCCCGCCACGCCGCCCCGGACCAGAACCGCTACAGGACGCTCCTGCCCGGCCATCCCTACACTCCGCCCCCTGCCTTTAAGGGGCCTCTGCCAGGTGAGCTCGCTGTTTTGTGCTTTGAGGACGTGCCCAATCTGATGGGCATCGGCCGGCCCCTGGCCCGTCTGATCCAGTCACACTGGGAGGAACGTGACCCCACTACCTGGCTCGCAGCCCTGCGTGAGGCCGCCGTGGATACCCCCCTTCTATGCCAGAGAACGGCAAAGGGCTGCCTCACACGCTTTCGCTATTCCTTCCCGGATGCAGAGCCCCTGGGGGAGGACGCCCTCACCGCTGCAGCACGGGGTGTACTTGTTCCTCTGCTTCAGAGAGGACGTGACCGGCAGCTCCGCGAGATCAACACCCGCCTGAAGCACGCGGCAAAATCCCGGGAGCGCCACCGCGACGGCCTTCTCAAACAATTAAAGGACTGCGAGGCTGCAGATATCCTCCGTCAAAAGGGTGAGGCCATCCTGGCACATCTGACGGAAATCCCCGCCCGGGCCGAAGAGGTTACCCTGACAGACTGGGAGGGAAACTGCCTCACCATCGCTCTGAACCCGAGGCTATCTCCCTCACACAACGCGGAGAGGTACTTCAAAAAGTACCGCAAGGCAAAGGGCGACCCCCGGAAGATTAAGGAGGATATTGCCGCCCTGGAGGGGGCGATACGAGAAATTCTGGAGCAACTTGACCTGCTGGAGTCCATCAGCAATCCTGAGAGCTTTGAACAGGCCGTGAAGGACCTGGAGGAATGGCTCTCCCCGGAGGAGGGGCGCAGAAAGGGCACAAAGCGCAGGGGGAAGGGTGCCAAAGAAAAGGACACCCCCCCGCATCTTGAGTTCAGGCGGGAGGGGCTGACCATTCTTGTGGGGCTGTCGGCGCGGGGCAACCGTTACGTCACCTTCCGCCAGGCCCGGGGGGAGGACATCTGGCTGCACGCTCACGAGCTCCCCGGGGCTCACGTCATTATCCGCGGCACGCGGGACCGGCAGGAGTTGGAGGAAGAGCACCGCGCGGTGCTGGAGTTCGCGGCCTCCCTTGCGGCGGGACATTCTAAAGGAAGAAACTCCGGGTCCGTCCCGGTGGACTACACGGAGCGGCGCTATGTCCGCCCAGTGCCGGGGACGGTGGCCCTCGTTACCTACACCAACCCGGGAACGCTGCGCATTCGGCCAGACTGCCGGGCTTACGCGGGGCCATAGGCCACGCGGCGTCCGGCAAGTCGGCTGTGTCGAAGGGAAGCGCGGGGCGCTTCCCGGAGGCCACCGTTGTAGCCCACAGGGCTCAGGCAGGCAACCGGCCTGGCACCGGAATGGAATGAGTTTATAATACAGCCGGGGGCTTAAGCCCCCGGCTGTTGTTCAGTCCATTTTCTCGCTCGTGTCCCGGCCAAGCTCGTCCCTGACGATGCGGGACAACAGATTCAAAAGGGGCTGGACCTCATGTAATTCATCCAGTTAAAGAACGTCTCCCACTTCAAAGAAGTGGGAGACGCCCTGTCAACTAAAACTTCATTTTGCGGATGAATGCCACAAGCGCCACTGACGCCAGGCCAAGTCCTGCGTTACAGCCGCTTGACGAGGACGAGGAAGCCCCGCCGCTGTTGTTCCTGCTGTCTGCCGCGGTGAACTTCAGGACTCCGGCGTCCGTCCAGTCTTCGCAGCCATCCGTGGATTTCTGAGCGGTGATCTCGTACTCTCCCTTGGGCGTGTAACCCGCGATTGAGCTGACGGTTACAAAGACTGTTTTGCCGTAATTGCTCGGAGCATCAGAGTCCTCGTTGACGCTTTCAAGGGCGATGTCGAGATACTTGCTGTCATCGTCTCCCTCGGCCGACGTTGAGACTGCTCCGCTGTCCTTCGCTCTGGAAATTTTTACGCTTGAAATCTTCCAGAAAACATCTTCATCCGCCGTAAGCGTATAAGTTTTTGCAGTCGCGTTCGAAACAATATTGGCGGGAATTTCCTCAGGCGTAAATGAAGGATCGACGCCCTCGAAATACTCCTCAGCGGACTTTATGTCCTCCTCGTTCAGAGATATTATCCCAAACGTGGCCGAAGCTGCCAAGGCCAATGCCTCATCCGTTACCTCCGACGGCGAGATGGTGGACGTAATCGAATTGACCCCTTTGAACAGCGCGATATCCTCAAGCATGAACACGTCGTCTATGTCATCGACGCTGAGAGCATTGAGGTCAACCACAGTGTTGATGCCGGCGTTCGGAACTTTCTTACGGCCTGACTGCGTTAATGTGCAGCCCGTAAGGAAAGCGTAGGGGAGTTCAGGCCCGGAATAGGTGAACTTTGTCGTTATCGTTACAAACGATTTTTCCCTATTGTCCTTAATGTAAGCCACCACATCGGGTATCGACTTGCCGTCGCCGTCCTCGAAGGACAACGGCATGAGCTGCACTCCGTCCCCAGCGACACGGATATTCTCGGCGCTGTTCGCGACGACAACCCCGCTGCCTGACAGTTTGACATCCCCCTGATTATAGACGTAGAAGGGATAAAACCCTGTGTTGTTTCCGCCGAAGTCGCTAATCTTATTATCTTTTCCGTAGCGTTCCTCGTGAACTTCCTCGAGTTTGTGCTCGGGGTCAATTTCCACGCACAGATAATACTGTTTGTTCGTCGCGAGGTTCGGCGTCCACTCAAATACAGCCCAGCCCTTGTTGCTCTTCTTGTCGTCGTACCAGCCGCCATGGTCGTTATTCCAACCGTCGAGCGATATAGATTTTGTGGCAATCTGAGTCTTCGGAGCTGTCGGAGAATTATCCGTTGTCCACGAAAGACGGACATCGAAATTCCCCGTGGGCTTGAAGCTGGCGTTGTACAGAGGCACGCGGATCTCATAGTTCTGTCCCTTCGCAAGCCTGTTATCAGTGAGGAAAGCAAAGTCGGGCATGTAGAACTTTACCCCCCTGATCTTCATTGCCGACTTGTCGTGGGTGTTGGCTATGAAGCCAGTCGCGTCCTTAAGGAACTTCTGCGGAAGAAGCAAAGCGGGGTCGGCCTTCTGCTGGTATATGCTGCCGCTGTCCCATAATAAAGCGGAATTAACGGTCGAGAGTGTTACGGCAGTCCCCAGCGTCATAGCGCCCTCTTTGGCGACGAAGGGCTGCATTTTGATCGTATGATCCGCCGCCTGCTTGGATGTTAGCGATGAACTGCCCTGCAGGCTGAAGCTTATGCGCTCGGATTTGCTGTATTCCTTCGAGAACGTTTTGGGGTTGTCCGAATCAGGCATTTTTATGCCTCCTGTTGACTTGTCCCCCTTAATGAGCCGGTCGAAGAATGTGGAAGTCGCAGTAAACCCGCTGGGAGTGACTTTCGTTTCGGTGTGCTGCATGTCCGAGGTCGCCTTCGTGAAACTCATTCCCGTATTATCCGAGTTATTGCTGAATTCCCACGTGTTCTCGTCCGCAAGAAGGCCATCTTCGTTGTATCCTTCGACATCTGCAATGTTAGCCGGATACGAGAAGAAGTTGCCCTCCTCGTGAAGCGGCTGATACAGAGCATCCGTTATTGAGCTCGACGTGTGAAGCGGCGAGTTTTCGCTCATCGTGAACGTCAGGAAAAGCTCCTTTTCACCCTTCTTTAACGTTTCAGTGGGATCGCCAACCTGCGTCGAGTCAATTCTCGGGCCGTAAGCCAGCCACATCGGGAGCGGCCGCGTCATCACGGGATAACGCCAGATATGCCGTGCCGTGTCGGTGTACAGAATGGCATCGTGCGTCGTCGCCGTGATGGTCTTTTCGATCGTTGTCGTTGAGGTTTCCGATTTGCTGCGCTCGTCAACCTTGTCAACCTTGTCCGTAAAGAAGTCCAGCATCTCGGTAAGGCCCTCTGTCGGACTGTCGGGCTTCCAGACGGCGTCTCTCTTTTGCTCTGTAGTCATATTTCCAATTTTTATGCCGTGCGCAATGTCTCCGATCGCCGACGCAAATCCTATCAGCCCCTTGACTTTGCCGAATGTTTCCGCGCCTTTCATTTCAGGGTCGGCCGCGAGCATTGTTTCAACCGACTGGCTCAGGTCCTGTTTCACGGTGTCTGACTTGGAATCAGTCGTTGTCTTTCCGTATGAAACAGTCATATTGCCGCCGTTGGAAACGTCGCTGTACGTGAAGTTGACAGGCTGTCCTCCGGTAAGGGCTGTTCCGTCCTCCTTGACCGTGTCAACGTGATAAGGAACTGCGTTGAGAGCCGCGATGTAACTTCTGTTGGACTTCTTCCGCAGATGTACGGGAGTTCCAAGCTCGACACCCTCGCCCGCAAGGTCAACGGCCACAAGTCCGCGAAATGTTGCCTCTCCGTTGTTGGCGGAAGCTGCTTTATCCCACATTACGAGTTTCCCGTCCTCGAAACCGTCAAATTGTTTAGATCCGTTGAGCTTCGTCTTGAAGACCGTTACGCAGTCGGCACCGTTTTTGTCCTTCCACGCTACGGCAATATCCTCAACCGTCTTGACCTGGCCGAGCGTACCCGCGAAAGGCCCTGCCGCGATTGAAAATTCGTGCAGAGCATACATATTGGTTATGTAATCGGGATTTCTTCCCTCATTCCTGTTGTCGCCCGTGTGTACTGAGTCGTACCAAATGTATCTGTACTCCAAATGAGGATCGTTCATGAGAAGTCCTTTACCCTTATTATCAGACATATCATACAGGATTCCCCAGTTGTATCTGTATTCGCCGCCCTGGCCTCCGCCCTTCACGTGAGAGTCATGAACCGGCGTTGTCGAACCCCTGTTGAATGTCCAGACGGCAAGGTGCGGGTAAGCGTAAAAATCATCACGCCTGAGTTTATAGACTTTGATTTTCGAGTCCCACGCCTTACGGTGATAATATCCCAGCAGAAGGGTAACAATCTCGTCCTTGCCGTCTCCGTCAAGGTCAGCCGCAGCAGCCCTCAGTCCGAGAATTCCCGAAACCGTTGCCTGAGGGAACTCGTCCCATGTACCGTTGTTCACGTCTTTCTGAGTGTACGACTTAATGCCCTGACCGCAGAACTCTACAGCGCGTTTCTCAGCGTTCCACCGATAGATCCTGCAGTACACGTCGCCGCCCATCGGTCCGTCAGGCCAGCCTCTTGCGTCCTTGATGTCTGCGGGGTCGGTTATTCTTCCCGTGAATTTGAAAAGCACGGCGATTTCGCTCTTGCCGTCCCCGTCAAAATCTCCAGCAACCATATCTGTTGCAGGCTGGTTTTCAATATAGCTGCCCCACTGGTCTGTGGAATGAACGAGAAGACCGCTTGCATCGCCCAGAGCCCTCAGCACCAGTTTCCCGTCCGAGAGAGTCAGTCTGTAAACGAAAAGCCAGATATTGTTGTTCGTGTTAATCATCAGGGCGACTTCGTTGTTGTATTTGTCGCCGTCAAAATCCCCGACCGCCAGCGATACGATTTTCGGATATCCGTTGTAAGAGGTGGTCTGCGTCAGTGCCGTTAAAGGCTCCTGCGTCAGATTGCCTTTATCGTTAGGACCGACACCGAAAAATTCAAGGCGTACGTCATTCTGCCCTTCCGGAGAAACATATTTGTAAAATCGGCGCCACCCAGGAATGTAGCTGCTATCGTAGCCCTCTTGCACACTTACCTTCGTCGCACCCGAAGCAGCGACAAAAATATCACGCTCATACCCCTTGACGGACATAACTCCTGTTCCGTATACCTCAGCGACAGAATTTTCCGCGCCTGAAAGATTCGGCGAAGTATATGTGCCAATATCCGAAATCTGTACGGAATTAACAAGCGCGGCCGTTGTCGTGGCGTTTGCGCTTTCGGTTCTGTTGTTGGAAAGAGCCTTGAAATAATACTTGAGTGAGCCGTTAGGGGCTAAGTTATGGAACATCAAAGCTCTTTTGCCGTTGTAAATGCTGCGCGATACGGCAGGGCGGAAAAACTTACCCTCACCTGCATATAAAGGCACGCGAACGGTTGCATCTTTGTCTTGAGGATTCCAAAAAGGACTATTATTAAGCGCATATCGCCATTTAGGCTTCTCTTCATACTTTCCAATAGCGGGGTCTGAAGTCGGATATGTTGTAGAAATTTTCCGGTTAGATGCGGAAGCGTCTTTGTCGAAAATTTCGGCGAATACATCAACGTAGCTGTTGCCGTTGAAATCTCCGCCCCTTAGAGTAATGAGTCCCTTCTTAGGGAGTGAAATGTCCCCCTTGCTGACTTCCTTGACGACATCGTCAACGCTGTTGAGCGCCTTGCCGTTGATCGTCTGCGCGGCCCAGGCAGGCGTCCCGTCCTGAAGGGCTAATCCCGCCCCCAGGAAAATCGACAACGCCAAAAGCAAAAACGAGAACTTCAAACTACTTTTTGACATTGAATAATGCCTCCTCATAGAATTTTTGCCCTGAGCAGACTCAGAACTGTAGTTAGTTTATTGGTTGGAGAACGTTGTAGTCAATGGGGGTTCCAGATTGTCACTCTCTCTTCTCTTTGATTTTGCTGCCCTGTGTGGTTAAATTTCTAAAGCAGATTTGAAGAAAGGAGAGCCTTCTTGGATGACGGGACTTTTTGCGGAGACCCTGAGGAAGCTGAGAACGGAAAAGGGACTTTCACAGCGGGAATTGGCAGAGCTGATGTATGTCAACCGTTCCACGGTTGCCCGATGGGAAAACGGTAACCGTATGCCGGATGCCATGATGATCTCCAGGCTCTCCCGGTGTCTGGGTATAGAGGTGGGCACCCTGCTCTGTGCCGCAGAGGAAAGCGACGACTCTCCGAATGTCATCATGGTGGACGACAGAAAAATATTTCTCTCCGGCGCTCTGTCCATTCTGGAAACGGCTTTGCCGGACGCCACGATCACAGGCTTCACCAAGCCGTCTGAGGCTGTTGAATACGCAACAATAAACCGGGTTGCGCTGGCCTTTCTGGATATTGAGCTGGGAAAAGCGAATGGACTGGAGATTTGCCGCAAACTGCTTGAGATCAATCCCCACACCAATGTCGTGTATCTGACCGCGTACGTTGAGTACTCCTTTGACGCGTGGAGCACCGGGGCCTGCGGCTTTATGCTCAAGCCCCTCACGCTGGAGGGCATCCAGGCACAGCTTAAAAATCTTCGTTATCCGTTTTTGTCAGGAGGCTCAGGGGAATGACCGAGATCAATTTCTACAACTTCATAACCGGTGCGGCGCTGCTGTTGAGCGCGCTGGGGCTGTGGTTCACCGTCATCATGCCCTGGAACGATCGCTGGAGCAAGCGTTTCTTCCTGAGCTTTTTTATCGCTCTTATGCTGTGCGGCCTGCTCAGCATCTGCGAATTAACTCTGTACGATTATCCCGTCCCGCTCGCGGCGATCACTTTCATGTCATTTCTGGGGACTCTGTCCATCTCGCTGTCGTTCCCTATGCTGACGGTTTATCTGCTGCACTGCAGCGGAGAAAGCCTGCGCTCCAGCAGACTCTTTCGCGCCGTGCTTGGCCTGTGGGCTGTCTTTGTTGCCCTGCTCGCGACCACCCTGTTCAGCGATGCCCTCTACTACTATGTCGCGTCTGGAAAACAGTTTTTCCGGGGCCCTTGGTTTCCGCTGCTGATGCTGCCGCTGGACGCGGTTACGCTGCTCAATCTCGCAGGGACGATACAGCGGCGAAAGCAGCTTTCACGCAAAGCCTGGCTGAGCTTCCTCATCGCCGTGCTGCCGATGATGGTCACGGTGCTCGTGCATACGTTCGTCGATATCTACCCGCTGATCGAAATCTGCCTTGTCCTCTCCGTCCTGTCCATGTACGGCCTTATCCTGTCCGACCAAGTGGAACAGTACAGGCGCCAGCAGGCGGAGATCGCCCATCAGCGCGCCAACATCATGGTGCTGCAGATGCGGCCGCACTTCATCTACAATGCCATGACGAGCATCTACTACCTCTGTGACCGGGATCCCCAGAAGGCCAAGCGTGTCACGATGGATTTCACCGCCTACCTTCGCAGGAACTTCACCGCCATTGCCAGCCGGGACCCCATTCCCTTTTCCGATGAACTGGAGCACACCCGCGCATACCTTGCCATAGAGCAGGTTCAGTACAGGGACAGCCTTTTTGTTGACTACGACACGCCGCACACCCAGTTTCGCGTGCCTGCGCTGACCCTGCAGCCCATTGTGGAGAATGCTGTCAAGCATGGCATGGACCCGGAGTCCGAGCCGCTGCGCATCTCCATCCGGACCCGCAGGACGGATCTGGGCAGCGAGATCATCGTGGAGGACAACGGCCCTGGTTTTGAGCCTGCTGGGAAAGAGGCCACGCCTCCCGCCGGGAAAGGCGAAAGCGAACCGCACATCGCCCTGGCGAACATACAGCAGCGCCTGGAAATGATGTGCGGCGGAAAAATGACGATCATGCCCCGCGAAGGAGGCGGGACGGTGGTAAAAGTGACGATACCCTAAACAGGGCGGCCCTCTTAAGCAAGGGCCGCCCTGTATTTCATCGCCGGCTTCAGTTGTCCACCGCAGCCCTCCCCGTCAACCGGGCCCATCGCCGTTTCCACTTACGCCTCGACTCCAGGCGCTCGCCCAGGTCCCGGGACCCCACGCCATACACCAGCCA
>JAILIX010000108.1 GCA_024695065.1 Fretibacterium sp.
CGGCAGTTCGCCCAGGCTCTGGGCCACGCCGTCCGCAACAGCGAGCAGACAGCCTCCCGCCAGGAATGAGAGGGGGAGCAGCGTCCTGTGCCCGGGGCCCACGCTTATGCGCAGCAGGTGAGGCACCACAAGCCCCACAAAGCCAATGATGCCGAAGGCACTGACCACAGCCGCAACGCCCAGCGAGGTCGTGAGCAGCAGCAACGCCCGGACGCGGCCCTCGTCCACCCCAAGGAGCGCGCCATGCCCCTCGCCCAGAGACAGTGCATCAAGCAGAGGGGCACAGACCAGCGCCGGCGCAAGGACCAAAAGCGACGCCCCCCACACAGCGGCGGCAGAGCTCATCCCCGCGCCGGAAAGACTGCCCATCAGCCAGAGGACAATGGCCCCCAGTTTGTCGTCCGCGATGGCCTTCAGAAACGTCACTCCGGCGGAGAGGACCGCATTGGACACAATACCCGCCAGGATGAGCTGCGTGCCCCCGCCGGAAAGGGGGCCCATTCCCCCGCTGCGCCAGGCAATGAGGCTCACAACCCCCAGAGCCGCCAGAGCCCCTGCAAAAGCCGCGGGCGTTACAATCATGGCACTGAACAAAAGTCCCAGCGCCCCGCCGAAGGCCGCCCCCGCCGCGATGCCCAGGGTGTAGGGCTCGGCGAGGGGATTGGCCAGAAGCCCCTGGAGCACCGCCCCCGCGACACTGAGGAGCCCTCCAGCCCCCACGGCGGACAAAAGCCGCGGCAGCCGCACAGACCGCACCACCAGCGCCTCGGCTGAGGTCTGTTCCGCCCCGGACAGCCACGGAGACAGCAGATATACCACACGGGGGAGCGGAATAGCCCACTCCCCCAGCGTGATCCGCCAGACCGCCGTCACAGCAAGCGCTGAAAGCAGCGCCCACCCCATGGCCCATGCCTTCCGGTTCTGCCTGGCACGATACTGTGTTACGGGATTGGATATCCCCATCCCGCCCCGGGGCTCATGGGGACAGCCTCCTCCTGAGTCCCGCAGTCCGGAGCTCATGCGTTCCCTTATTTCATCATCTCCCGGATGCGCTCAACAAAGCCCTTCGCGATGTTGGGATCCTCCCCCAGACCGACAAGGTAGGGGGTGATGTTTTTATATCCAGCCTTCTTCAGCAGGTTGAGCCAGGACTCATCGTCGTCCGCGCCCGCCAGGTCGTTGTTGGCATGGTCGCCCGCAACAATCATCAGCGGGGAGATGACCAGTTTCTTCACGCCCCTGTTTCTCTTAAGCTTCGCGATAACGTCTGTAATCACGGGCGCAGCCTCCACGGTTCCAAGGAAGAAGCGACCGTAAGCGGCCCTGTCCAATGAGAGCTGGAGCTGGCTGTACATGGCGTTGGCGATGTGCTCCGGCGTGCCATGGCCCATCAGGACAATAGCGGTGTCCTTCTGACGAAGCTGCTTTGCGAAGCGGGCCATCAGGACCTTCGCCATCTGGTCGCAGTCCTCCACGCCGAAGAGGTAGGGCTTGCCCACCGCGATTTTTCTGAAGCCATACTTGCCCTTCAGGGAGGAAAAAGCCTCAACGACGTTCACAATCTCGTCGTACTCCTCGCCGGGGATGATGTGCGTCGGCATTACATAGACATGGGTGAAGCCCTCGTCATTCATGCGGGCCAGGGCCTCGACCGGGGTGGGGATAATCTCCCCCCGCTCACTGGCAATCTTGCGGCGGATAATGTTGGACGTAAAAGCCAGACGGACCTCCACCCCGGGGAAGGCCGTCTTCGCGGCGTTCACCAGGTTATCAATGGCTCGTCTCGCCTGCGGCATGGATGTGCCGAAGGACGCGACCAGAATCCCTGCCTTGTCCGCCTGTCCGTCGCCGTGCGCGGCAAAGGACGCGGCCGGAAGAGCCAGGAGGACCGACAGAACCAACAACGCGCTGAGAACCTTATGCATGGATAAAACCTCCTTATAATGTAAAAGGCGAAACGCTGTTTCGCGTCTCGCCTTCTTCTCCATAAATAAAATAAAAAATCAGGAGCTCGCCCGCGCAAACGCCTTTCTCCGGGAAGGAGCACCCTCCCCCCTGCGCCGCAAACTTATGACCTGACTGTAACAGTGGCGGGGCCGTGCGGGATTTCCACCCGCTTCCTAAGTCTGCAACGCTAAATTGTATTTTTCATTTAATCACAGCAGAGGGAGCTTGTCAATCGCCGGCGCGGAGGCTGACGGAGTGATTATGCCACTTCCGGATATGCAAAACAATCGCCAGAAAAAACCGGTGATGATGCCAACCCAGACGATGTTCCCGGCAATCAGATGATATCATGTCCGCGCCGCTTAAACGGGGGCCGCAGCAATGCCTCACGCGTTTTTATAGTCGCAGTTTTGGCACTGACGCATGGTGTTCTCGCTGTTTTGCTCGTAGAATAGGCTGCACCATTTGCACATCTTCTTCAGAACGGGCATGACGGAGCTTCCTTTTTCCGTCAGGGAATATTCCACTCTCGGCGGTATCTCGTCGTAAGAGCGGCGCGCCACAATGTCGTCGGCAATCAGTCCCTTTAGCGCGGAGGCAAGCATGGCATCCGTGATATCTCCCATTTCCTCCCGAAGCTCGCTGTATCGAAGCGTGCCTGCTGTATTCAAGATGCAGATAATCCGGGTTTTCCATTTCCCGCTGAACAAATAATGCCCACGATCCTGAGGACAGCGAATATCCTTTTTTAGTTTTGGTTGATACAAATCTCTCACCTCAAGTAATATTATAAATTATAAATAAATTTCACCTGATGGAAAACCCTATAAAATTTGAAAGTGACTCATAAATTTCTTTATGACTTGAGGTCAAGAGAAAGAGACATTATAATTTTAAATTAGAGGGCAGAAACAGCCCTCTAATTTATTAAGCAGGAGGTCATGTGAATGAAGGGAATGAAGAAGTGGTTGGCACTGCTGGCAGTCGCGGCGCTGGTGTTGTCGCTGGGCGGCTGCGGAGGCTCGTCCAGCAGCAGCGGTGGAAGCAGCAGCGGGAGTTCTCCGTCCGGCAAGACCTACACGGGGCAGAACGGAACCGTGACGGCTGAGGATGCGTCGGGGAACAAGGCCAAGATGACCGTGACCAATGCTTCGCTGAGCGTGGGGACAATTTCCTCCACAGGGAGCGTGGCGGTGGCGGCTCAGAGCACGACAGCGTCTTTCAGCTGCACTCTGTCCGATGATAAGGGAAATACCGGCAATATTAACAAGTCCTCTCAGACGGTTTCCGTGGCTCAGTCCGGTTCTTTGTGGACGTTTACGTTCAGTGACGGTCTGAAGGTTGAGCTCGACACATCCTACATGACAATCACTCTCGGCGGTACCATGCCCAGCGTCACTATGGGCGGCACTTCCTACACACTGACGGACGATTTCACGATCAATGTCTCTGAGGGAAGCGGCGGCGGCGGCGGAAGCGACGATCCAGGCTCAGGCGGCGGCGGAACCACGGTGGATGTTTCGTCGGCTGTCACCATCACACTGAACAGTGACGGCACGGCAACCTGTGACGGGACCTCCGTTCCTCAGGCTGATTGGGTCTGGTCCATGGACCTTGGCGTGGATCACTGGCAGGGAGGGGACAACGAGACCTACAACTTCGTTAAGAACTCTCCTGCTGAATTCTTCATCGGGACAGAGCCCTCGGATGATATTCCTGTGTATATCGCCCACGATATCGTTTATCTTCCGGACACGCTGAAGTCCAGCTTCACTGGAACAGCCAAAAAAGATAACGAGACGGTCTGTACCTGCAATTACAGTGACAGCGTCATTGCAGCTTCCATCTCGGCAATCCAGGAAAAATATACCGACGTGTCGACGATGAAAAATTGTATCTTCGCGGCCCTGGACAAAAATCCTGCTCAGGACTCGTCGGCGGAGGATATGCTGCATTCAGCGTCTGAGGCTTATAATAACCCTGTCCTCCACATCAAAGGGGCCGGCACTTATATCCTGAAGGGCACCTGGAACGGCCAGATCTGGATCGAGGGCGAGGATGAGGACGAGGACAAGGTGCAGGTTATTCTGGACGGCGTCACGGTGACCTGCAGTGTTGGACCGGCTTTCATCTTCACGGACTTTTACGAGTGCGACACCGCCCAGAGCGGAGCGTATGACGTCTCCACCTACACGGCGGACGCCGGAGTGAAGGTCTTCCTCAGCGACGGCACCACCAACACGGTAACGGGCGCGAATCTGCCCCGGATCCTGAAAATCCAGCCCAAGTATGATAGTGATGACGATGAGCCGACCAAGACCACTGACGGTACTGACGTGGACCAGCAGAAGAAGCGTTACAAGTGGGACGGGGCTTTCCACTCCCGCGTCTCCATGGTCATCAACGGCGGGAACTCTGACGGCAGCGCCTCCAGCGGCACCGGCGTTCTGAAAGTCGTCTCCAGTACCTGCGAGGGCCTGAACTCAGAGATGCATCTGGTCATCGACGGCGGAGCGATCAGCGTTAAAGCTCTGGACGACGGCATCAACGTAAACGAGGACAATATCTCGGTCTTCAGGATGAACGCCGGAACCCTGAGCGTCACCTCCACAACGAATGGCGACGGCGTTGACTCCAATGGCTGGATTGGCTTTGAGGGCGGTTCCGGGACCATCACCTCACAGGCGGGCGGAGCTGAGAAGGATCTGGACGCCGTGTTGGGAATCTGGGATAACACCGGCGGCGCTTTCACCTATAGCACTGTCGATAATGAAAAGGGCGGCGGCAATGTCTCCACCACGGGTGGCGGCCAGCCCGGCGGCGGCGGCACTCCTCCTGACGGCGGCAACGGCGGCGGCACCCCTCCTGACGGCGGCAACGGCGGGCCGGAAATGCAGGGCTAATCAATCGTTCAAATGCGTAAACGTGCAGAAGAGGGGCATTCAGCCGCTCTTCTGCTGTTGTGTGGATTAGGGGAAGGATGGTTTA
>JAILIX010000123.1 GCA_024695065.1 Fretibacterium sp.
TCCTTGTCAAGGTTTTCGCTACCGCTTGTGGTGAGCGTGGTGCCAGTCTTGGCCATCAGCCCCTCGATGAAAGGCTTCATCACTTTTACCCTGCTGCTGAAGGCCGGGTCAGGCATCCACACAGCAGACAGAAACAGCGGGACGGCCATGAGGGAGGACGCCGGGAAGAATCCCCCAGAGGTCCTCTCCCTGCTGCTGAAGGCCGGATCAGGCGTCCACGCGGCGGACAGGGACGCCAAAAAGACCCTGACCTGACGCGGAAGGGGGACAGCGCGGATGTAATCCCGCTGCCGGAAGAGACGGCAGGCCTGAGTCCCGGAATCCTGTCCCCGCGCGGCCTCCCGGACGCCGCCGGCAATGGCGTGGAGCAGGAGGACAAGAAGTCCGCCGATCTGTTCCGCCAGGCCGCAGAGCAGAAACACCACCAAGCAAAGGACGCCCTGAAGCTCCCTGAATACTCCCCGGCCTCCCGGACGCCTCCTGGCGTCCTGAGCCCGGACAGGCGCCTGCAGCCGCATAAACCGTTCTCCGCTCTCCGGAGCCGTCTCTCTCACTTTTCGCATCTCCTCACCCTCTCCGCCTTCAAAATCTCCAAAACAACCGTGAGCTCTTATCCCAAAGCCATAAAAATCCAAAGCCATAAAAACTCTCTGACTCTCATTCATTTTCCACCCCTCCCCTGCGTCAGCACGTCACCCTCCTAAAGGAGGGGTGACGGTGACTGACGTTTTTCAGGGAGAGGGGCCAGCCGCCCGATAACGTAAATCCCCTGTGACAATCCTGGTGATGCCTTAAATCTGAGCCCTTCGAAGGGGCAGCCGGTCTTTCCCCCTCCGTCTGAGCGGGGCGGCGGCCTTCCTTCTGCCGGCTCATGAAGCCCGGCGGGCCTGAATCTGTGAACTTCGGCCGGGAATCCTCAGGAGGACAGCCTCTGGCCGTCCCCTCCTCCATGGAGATTCTTCCCTGCCCTCCAATGGAAGGGGGCTGTCCTGAGTCCGGCAATGTGAAAAAGGGGCAGTCTGTTCAGCCCCTCAGGGAGAGGTCAGGATCATGCAGCAGTGCACAAAGTTGATAAGGTTGCCTCCGTCTCTGTGGCGAAGGCGGTTTTACCGGTCTTGTCTCCCGCTCACCAGATGGACTGGATCTTCTGCGGCAGTACTGCTTCGATGTCCTTCCTTCCTGGGCCCGCGTCTGTACTTCAGAGGGACCCCCGGCCCTTTGGCCGGCAGTTCCACGTCCTGAAACAACCGCTCCCGGACGTGGGACAGGAGAATCCGGCGGCTTTCCCTCCGGCGAGTCTCAGCCCGGCGGGTCTCCTGTCAGAACTTCCACGCCCTTTGGCACCGGCGCCTTTACGCTTTTGAAAATGACTTCCATGGCCTCTCACCTCGTTCTGCCGCCGTCCGGCGGCCTCTGTTCCGGGGGCCGTCGCGGGGACATCCCCTCTTCCGGACGGCTCCGTGTTAAACCCCTCTACTATATACTGGACAAAAATGGGCAAAGTGGGCCCGTTTTTTGAAAGAAAATTTGAAAAAATATCCTCTGGCCGCGGACCGGTGGAGAATCTCCGGACACATCCCGCTAAATTTCTGCGGATCCATGACCGAAAAAGGATAGAAGAGGATGAGAAAAAGGATTGCCAGGGATGGTAAATTTTCTCGATGGAATGTCCTCTGGAAAGGCACCAGTATCATGCAGATCAACAGTTATGGGTACTCTGGTTCTGCGTCAGTGGCAGCGTCCCGTCTCAGTTATGCACAGTTTCCGACGACGAAAGACGGGCAGGAGAAGGGTGCGGCGGGGTCCGTCCCTTTCGGCAGTTTTGACAGTTACCTTCATGACAGCATCGGGGACTTTTCTCAGAGCGGGGTGTACGGAGCGCCAGCCCCCATCCCCGGGGGAGAGACGGGGTCCGGGGACGACAGCCTGATGTCCCGGATGTCCGACACTTTCCGCGCAAATGAGGACAGCATCCGCGCTGCGATGGAGGATCTGGGACTGAGCGAGGAAGATCTGGCGGAAGCGGAGAACATGGCGCTGCTGGCCAATGCCATGAATGAGGGGGCCGCAAAGCTGGGGGTCCCTCAGGTGGAGGATTTGGACGCCGCCGTCGAGGAGCTGATGAGTGTTCAGTCTTCCGGCAGCTCCACTGAGGAAACCACGGCGGAGGCCACCGGTGTGGCAGGAGGCGCGGGCGGCGCAGGGGCACCTGCCGGTGCCGGCAGACCGGGCGGGGCAGGAAACCCCGGGGCCTCTTCCGGCTCTGAGGAGGAGTCCGATGAGTCGACCTCAAAAGTCGTGATTGTCAACGGCACCGCCTATATGGAGACAACCACGGTGAAGGACGGAGTCACTTCAAAGTCGCTGACACCTCTTGGCGGAGGCAGTTCCTTCCGGCAGCAGCCTGTGCAGGCCTCCGGGGATTCGGGCCTGGATCCCAAAAACATGCCGAACTTCGGGTCCTATCATTCCCTTGGGATGTACACCCTCAATATCAGCGCGGCCTGATGTGACGTTTTCCGGCCCTGAACGGAGCAGGACAAAACCCGATCCGGCCAAACCCGACAAAGCTCCCGGAGCTCATATCCGGGAGCTTTTTTGTTCTATATCTTCCCCGGCTTCGCCGGGACCTCACAGTCAAGGGTTTTTCCCGCGCTGTTCCTGCCCCTTTGGGGGGACACGGATTGGTGGGGCACGGAAGCGGCAGCTGAAGCCCGGAGCCCTTCTTCACAGCCTCCCCGCGGTGATGTCGCGGATATGCTCCAGCTTCCATCTGTCCCCGGAGGAGGGCGCCGTGAGAGCGACGAGGTCGATCCGCCAAAAGCCCGTCCAGCCTTCCTGTTCCACAAATGCCTGCCCGGCGCTGACCAGCGCGTGCAGCTTGCGGGGCCCCACGGAGTCCACGGAGGACTGAACCCGGCCCATCGTGCGGCACCGGACCTCAATCACCACCAGCTCCTGCTCCTGATTGTCCAGCGCCACGATGTCCAGCTCGCCGTACTGGTTTCTGACATTCCGGCCCAGCAGCCGCCACCCCAGGGACGCCGCGTAGCCCGCCGCACGTTCCTCGGCCTGCCGCCCCAGGGCGGCCGCCAGACCGGGAGAGTGCGAACTCAAGGTCTGAACCTTCCTCCGGCCCCCGGTCCGCTTCCCGCTTCCTTATCCAGACGGTAGACCCACGCAAGGACCTTCGCCACCACTTCGTAGAGCTCGGCGGGAATTTCCTCGCCCAGCTCAAGGGAGATCAGCGCGGACACCAGCGCCGCATCCTCCACAATGGGGACGTCCGCCTCCACGGCCCGCTCCACAATCTTGCGGGCAATGAAACCCTCGCCCTTGGCCACGACCTCAGGCGCGCGCATTACTTTGTTGTCATATCTAACCGCAACCGCCTGATCCCGCTTCGGCTTGGGCATCCGGGTCCCTCCTGACGCATGTCTCCATCCCCGCAGACACAGCTCTTTTATGACCTGAATAGTGTAGCATTTACGCCGCGGGCTGTCTAATCCCCCGGCCTGCGCCCCCGGGGAAAAAAGGAGGGCGGGGGCCGTTTCAGAAAAACTTAAGAAAATCTGTTTTAACTGTCGATTTTATGAGGAAAAAGAGATAAAATATAAGGGTGGTGCTTTCTGAGAAGGGCAACGTCCCCACACAGAGAGCGGCTGTGATTCTGGCTGGAGGTGAGCTGCCCATGGATGATCTTTACAATCAGATAGATTTTATTGTATCGGGAGGGGCACTGAAACTGCTGACGGATTTCCTCGGTACAAAGGACCTGCCCACCCTGGTGGTTGAACCCAGCGGTGAGAATTTTCAGGTTTTGGATGCCGTGGGAATCGTTCCCGATTCTTTGGTGATTCAGGAGAAGGATTTGCATATCACATCCCTTTTCTCCACCCATCCCCCTATTTCCGCGTTTGAGGTTGAGCAGGCGAAGGGCAATGAAAAGTGGCCCTGCGTCATCCGCATGAGGGGAGCCCACTGGGAGCTGTACCTCCTTTTGGGGAAGGAGCCGGAGAGCACTCTGGTGGAGGAGCTTCATTCCTACGCCGGGCTGGTGAGGATATGGCGCACGTTCCAGAGGATTGATGAGACTGAGAAGCAGCTTTCCCGCCTTTCCTACATGATTCTGGCTACAAAGAGCACTCTGGCCTCCATCTTTGAGCCCATGCCCCTTCAGTACTTCGCGGCTTTCCTCAAGGACGTTCTGCATGAGAGCCTGTTCCCCAAGTCTGTGGTTGTCTTCCAGGATCAGGGGAACTACCTGACGGTGTTCAATGGCAAGGCTGACGACATCCCGGAGCGCAAGGGAGTCTACGCGGAACCCATTCTTCCCCCCACCCCGGTGATTACGCACAACGAGCCTCCCTATGAGATCGTTTTGCCCGTCACGGAGGGGGAAACCCGCCTCTTCTGCTGCATGACGTGGGATACCCTGCCCGACGCTCAGATGATCAACTTCATGGAGCTGCTGGGGAACCTCGCCGTCCGGGCCATCGTCATCAACAACCTGCGGCTGCAGAATCAGCAGGCTGCCTCCTACATCTCCCGGGGGGAGTTCACCGTTCTCTCCCTCTCCAACGTGCTGAAGATCCTCAAGGCAGCCGGAACAAGGGACCGCTTCCTTTCCCTGCTGCTGGACATCTTCGTGGAGCAGTGCCGCCTGCCGGACTGCATCCTTGCCGTGTGGGACTCTGACCGTCAGGGCTATATCATGAAGGAGAAGCGCTCCGGTCGGATCAAGGTGGACGCAGACCCGGCACTCCTGCCGGCTCCGGCCCCTGTCCCCGCGGATCATGTCTCGGAGATATGCTACAACCTGGAGGAAGGCAATCCCGACCTGATTTTCAGGAGTCTGGGCCTTGCCGGCTGCCCGTGGTCCGGGGTCGCCTCCATGCACTACATCTTCCCCGTCTGCGACGAGAACGTTCTGGAGGGAATGCTCATTGTGGGCTCAGATGCGGAGCAGCGCATCACTCTGGACAAATCACAGGTGGCCTCTCTTCATCTCATCGCCCAGTTCGCGGGCTACGAGTTCAAGCGCTTCTAAGCCCGCGGCCCCGCAGAAAGAAAAAACATCAGCCCCCTCCGCAGGGAAGGGGCTGTTTTTTCACTGAGGCGTTTCCTCGTTTCCGTCGTTTCCGTCGTTCCCGGGGGGTATTTCCTCACTCCCGCGGGAGGATGGGACACATCTTTTATAAACCTGTTTCCGATCCGCCCGTTTTTGGGCTTCCCTCTGACGGCGCCAGGCAGATTCCAGCGCGCGTACAAGCGGTTCCCACTCGTGCTGCCAGGCCCTTTCTGCCTTGCTCTTCGACGGGCTCCTCAGATCCTCGTCGATGTCCATCGGCCGTCCGTGTACCGTGAAGCTTTCCCCGTCAAAGGAGACGGACGATCCATCGTCAAAGGGAATGTAGACCCTCATGGCCGGTTCTCCAGCGGCAGCCGCGCGCTCATCACGATCGCGTCCTCCCCGTCGGCATAGTACCTCCGGGAGACCGACCGCTGCACAAAGGACATCCCCCTGTAGAGGGCAAGAGCGGGGGCGTTGGACCTTCGGACACGGAGACGCAGACGGACAAAGCCGAGGTAGGAGGCGCAGTCCCCCACCGCTGCCAGCAGCTGAGCACCAATCCCCCGGCGGCGAAGCTCCGGCCGCACCATAAGCGCCATCAGAAGTCCCTCTCCTTTCTCCCGCCCAAGAACGGCATACCCCAGGAGTTTTTTGCCTGCCCCTGTGGAAAAGGCGCCAAGATAGGAGATGCCCACGTCGGAGTTTTCGTCAAAATCCCCTGCCATGACCGATTCCGGCCACGGACAGGGGGAAAGATCGTTCAGCTCCATGAGTGCGGGAAGGTCCTCCGCGCCGCAGAAGCGTATTTCCGGGATATACAGAAAAATCAGTCCCTCATGCCGCAGTCGATGGTCTGGGCACGGTCCGGCCCCACAGCCACCAGCTTCACAGGCACACCCAGCTCCTTCTCAATATAGCGAACGTAATCCTGAGCCGCAGCGGGCAGTTCCTCAAAACTCCGGCAGCCGGAGATGTCCTCCGTCCAGCCGGTCATGGTCTCGTAGACGGGCTTGACCTGCTCCAGAACGCGCGTGTCCGTGGGGTAACGGTCAAGGCGCTGACCGTTGTGGTCGTAAGCCACGCAGACCCTGATGGGATTCATGCCTGTCAGGACGTCCAGCTTGGTCAGCGCAATAACGTCCGCCCCGTTCAGGGCCGTCGAGTACTTCAGGCCCACCATATCCAGCCAGCCGCAGCGGCGCGGACGGCCCGTCGTGGCCCCAAACTCGCCGCCCTGCTGGCGCAGTTTTTCACCGTCTTCCCCAAAGTCCTCCGTGGGCATGGGCCCCTCGCCCACGCGGGTTGTGTAAGCCTTGACCACGGAGATCACCCGCTTCAGGTCATTCGGGGCAAGCCCGGTTCCGGTGAAAGCCCCGGCAGCGCAGGTAGAGGAGCTGGTAACATAGGGATAGGTGCCATGGTCAATATCCAGCAGCGCGGCCTGAGCCCCCTCAAGGAGGACGTGCTGGCCATCGTCCACGGCCTTGCGGAGAAGGGTCATCGTGTCATCCACGTAGGGCGCCAGGGCCTTGCCCCATTCCCGGGCCGGCTCGTAAATCTCGTCGAAGGGCAGCGGCTTCTCGTTATACAGCCGGGTCAGTACCTGGTTCTTCTCATCCAGCAGGGAGACGAGACGCTCACGGAGGATATCCGGATCCAGAAGGTCCTCAATCCTCAGCCCGCAGCGGGTGTATTTGTCCACGTAGCAGGGCCCGATGCCCCGCCCCGTCGTGCCGATCTTGCGGCCCTTGCCCCGTGCCTGCTCCTGAAGACGGTCCAGAAGCTTGTGATAGGGCATCACGACATGGGCGTGGGGGCTGATGGCCAGGCGTGCGCAGGCCTGCCCTCTGGACTCAAGCTCCGCGGTCTCCTTCAGGAACTGCTCCGGATCGATCACCAGGCCGTTGCCCAGCACGCAGAGCTTTCCCGGATACAGCATTCCGGACGGGAGCAGGTGAAAAACGACCTTCTGGCCGTTCACAATGACCGTGTGCCCGGCGTTGGCTCCTCCCTGGCTGCGGACGAAGACATCAACATCCGAACCCAGAAGATCGACGACCTTTCCCTTCCCCTCGTCGCCCCACTGCGCGCCAACCAGCAAATCCACGTTCCTCTTCTTCAACGTACTTCCTCCTTGCTGTAAATCATTCAGTTTCTGAGTCTTGTCTTTTTAGTGTCAGAAGACCGAAGCGCCTTTTTGACTTCCGAGATGGCCCGCTGAAGCTGGGCATCCTTTGTCATATCCTTCTCAGGCTCTCCTTTCACCTCAATGGTCGGGGTAAGCCCGACGTGATCAATCACGCGCCCGGAGGGGGTGTAGTATCTTGCAATCGTAACGTAGAGCCCCGAACCATCCGTCAGGGGGAAGAGGGTCTGAACGGAGCCCTTGCCAAAGCTCTTCTCCCCCACAAGAACAGCCCGTCCCCGGTCCAGAAGCGCACCCGCCACAATCTCCGAAGCGCTGGCGCTGCCGCCGTTGATCAAAACGGTCATGGGCATATGGGTCATATGGAGCGACGGATTCACAAAATACTTCTCGTTTGCCTTCTCAGCACGGCCGCGGGTCTCCACAACAAGGCCATCATCCACAAACATGCTCACGATCTTCACCGAGGCGTCCAGCAGTCCTCCTCCATTGTTTCGGAGGTCCAGGACCATGGCTTTCGCCCCCTGTCTTATCATGTCCCGGACGGCGCTCCTGGCCTCCTCGTCCGTTTTCTGCTTGAACTGCGAGAGCCTGAGGTAGCCGATGTCATCGGAAAGCATCTGGTAGCGGACGCTTTTGAGCTTGATGACCTCGCGCACCACATCGAAGCTCAGGAGTTTGTCCTCCCCCTCACGGCGCACCCAGATTGTGACCTTCGTGTCCGGCTCGCCCCGCAGAAGCTGCACCACGCGCTCCGAGTTCCAGCCAATGACGACCTCGTCATTCACCTTCACGATCTGGTCCTTCGGCTTCAGCCCCGCACGCTCCGCCGGAGAATCCTCCATCGGGCTGATGACCAGGATCTGCCCGTCCCGCTCTCCAACATACATCCCCAGTCCGCCGTAGTGGCCCTCCATCTCGATTTCCTCATCCCTGAGCTGAGACGGAGACACAAAGCGCGTGTAGGGATCCTTCCACGCCTCCACCATGCCCTTCACCGCGCCGTGCACGAGGTCCTCCTCGGAGGCCGGTTTGGTTTCGGCGTCCACCTGATAGCTCTCAATGATGTATCGGGCCTGACGCATCAGCCAGAGGGAGCGGACACTGAAAGGCGACACCCGGTCAAAATCCGTCAGTTCCGCCGCTTCCGCCGAAGCAGGGGCCCATGCCGGCAAGTAAGCCGGATCCTGATGAGCGGCCTCCCCACCGGGTTTTCCCCCAATCATCAGGACACTGCCAATCACAACCCCCAGCAGAAGTCCCAGCACCCCCGCCAACAGCCAGCTTTTTCCTAACCGTTCCTTCTCCAACGAGCTTCCACCGTCCTCTGTTCCATGTATTTCTGCATATGGCAAAAGTATACCGCAAACACGCGCGAATTTGTGCCGGTACCCCCCTGCAATTTTCCCTTCAGCTCTTCCTGAGATAATTCAGCGGGTTCTGAGCCGAACCGCCGCGCCGGACCTCAAAATGCAGTCCGGGTTCCGTGTTCGTGCCGCTGCTGCCCGCTGTTCCAATGATGCTCCCCGCCTGCACGGCGTCCCCCACCTGCACGCTGGTCGCCGCAAGATGAGCATACACCGTGGAGATATCCCCGCCATGGTCAATGATAATGACCTGTCCAAACCCACGCAGCCATCCCTGGAACAGCACCTCGCCCGGTCCGGCCGCCCGCACCGGGGTCCCGGAGGCCGCTTTGATATCAATCCCCGAGTTAAAGATTTTCGTCCGGAACACGGGATGGACCCGCGATCCAAACGGTATGGCCACAGCCCCGCGGACCGGCCATTCCAGCGCCGCCCCCCTGGGGAGCCAGGTGTAATGCTGCGGCTGCCGTGCCGCCGGCGGGGTCTTTTCTGCGGGCTCCGGCTGCCGTGCCGCCGGCGGCGTCTTTTCAGCGGGCTCCGGCTGACGGGACGGAGCCGGCGCCTGTTCCGGCGGCGGAGACGGTTTCATTTCCCGCTGTTTTCTCAGGGCAAGAATGCGGTTCCCCAGTTCCTGCTGGGCCTGAGCCAGTTCCCCCGCCGCTGTTTCGGCCTTCTTCTGCTGCCTCCGGATATCCTTCAGAAGGGCGTTCGTCTTCCGGATCGATGCGTCAAGTCCGGCGCGCTGCTGCCTGAGTTCCGCGGTCTGCCGCTGCACCTGCGCCCGGCTCTCCTCCAGCGCCGCACGGGACCGGGCCAGGCCGGCCGATTCTTTCTCCAGCTCCTGAAAAAGCCCCTGATCCTGACGGACAAGACGGCTCAAAAGGTAAGAGGTTGTCAGGATTTCGTGGCTGTCTCTGGCGGAGAAGATGAAGAACATCCCCTCCCGCTGGCCGTACTTGTATATACTGACGGCTCTTGCCCTCATCAGTCCCCCAAGGCGGGCCAGTTCACCGGCTGTGGCGGCGATATCCCGGCTGATGGCAGCGCTCTGTTCCTGCAGCCGGCGCCCCTCCGCCTCAAGACGCTCCACCCGGGACTGAGCCTCAGCGGCCTCCCGGCGCAGGTCATTGAGCTGTTCCAGAATCCCCTGGGATTGGGCGGCCTTCCGCCTTGCCTCCTCGTGATACTTTTCAGCTTTCCGGTTCAGGGTCTCCTGCGCCCTCTCCTGAATGACGATCAGGTTGTCCGGGTCCGGCCCGGCGGACACGCTGCCCGGGGCCCCTCCCGCAAAGCAGAGGCAGCCTGCCAGCAGCGCTGCAGAAAAGCACAGCCCCCTTTTCATCGTCTCAGGTAGTCCAGAGGGTTCCTGGTCGCGCCGTTCATCCGGACCTCAAAGTGAAGATGATAACCCGTGGCCGTCCCCGTCTTGCCGACACGCCCAATGACCGAGCCCGCCTTCACCACCTGTCCCTCCCGGACGGAGGTGGAGTTGAGGTGCGCGTACACCGTGGTGTAGTTCCTGCCGTGATCAAGAATCACCACCTGCCCGTAGCCCTTCAGCCAGCCGTCAAAAAGAACCTCTCCCCCCGCTGCCGCCTTGACCGGCGTGTTGGCCGGCGCGGCGATGTCCAGACCGGAGTGAAGAATTTTCGTCCTGAAGACAGGATGAGTGCGCTGGCCGTAGCCGCTGGTTATCTTTCCCCGGACAGGCCAGTCGAACATGGAGCCGCGGCCCTTCCCTGCCAGATAGTCCTTTCCGCCCTGCGGGGCTCCGCCTCCGCTCTTCTTCTGCCGGGCGCTCTGCTCCTTCTTGCGCTGCATGAGGGTCTGAATGGTGTGCCCAACGGCCTTCTGGGCTTCTTCCGTCTCCCGGGACGCCTTCTCCGCCAGGGCCTTCTGCTTCCGTATATCGCTGATGAAGGCGTTGGTCTGCCTGATGGTGCTCTGGTACTTATTCCGCTGCGTTTGGAGCGCCTGGCTCTGCTCCCTCAGCTGAGCACGCTGAGAGTCGATTGTCGTGCGGGAGAGTTCCATGTTCTGGCACCGCACCTGGAGCTGGGAAAGCAGGGAGGCGTCGTGGCTCGCGATGACCTGAAGAAGGTGAATGGCGCGGCTGGCCTCAAAGACGTTCTCCGAGGCCATGACGAGGTTCATCTCCTCAGAAGCGCCGTACTTGTACATATCCACAAGCCGGTGCCGCATCTGTCCCGTCAGATCGCTGATTTTCTTCTGCTCCTCCGACATCGCCGCATTCAGAACCGAGAGGTCATCCTGGAGCTTGCGGTTCTGAAGTTCCAGCACGGAAATCTCCCGTTCAGCCACGGACTCATCCTGCTTGAGCGTGTCGATCTTGTCCAGCAGGCTCTCCACCTGAGATCCCATCTTTTTGATGCTCTTGCGGTATCCGGCAATCTTCCGGCTCAGCTCCTGGCGTTTTTTCTTCTCCGCCTGGATGCGGGCGTCGATGCTGTCCGCCCCCAGCGCAGGCCATGTCAGGAAAGGGGCCGTCAGAAGGCAGAACAAAGACAGACAGCAGAAGAGTTTCCTTGCCATAGTACTTACTCCGGACGCGTCACAGAGTGCATGAAGCGCGCCACCACGATGTAGCTGCATACCCAGCCCAGCGTGGCTCCAAACCCGGCGAGGAGGAAGCAGAAGCGCCCGATGATATGAGTATCTCCGATGAGGCTCGACGACAGGAAGGGCAGGTTGGCCTGAAGCAGGGCAATACCGGGGAAGTAGGTCAGGACAATCCCCCCCACGGCGACCAGCGCCCCAAGGAAAGCCAGCAGCGTTCCCTCAAGGACGAAGGGCGTGGCGATGTAAGTCCTCGTTGCCCCGACGAGGTACATAATCCCAATCTCCTCCCGGCGGGAGTAGAGGGAGATGTGGATGGTGTTGTAAACCACCAGAGCCGTGATGACGACAGAGAGGACGAACATGATGAGCGCCACGTGGGAGGCCACCTTCGAGAGCGCCGATATCCGGCGGACCACCATCCCGGCGTAGACCACATCCTCAATCTCCGGCATGGCGGTCAGTCTGCTCACCAGGGGCTCCACCTGCCCCGCCTCTTTGACATGAATCTCAAAATTCCAGGGGATGGGGTTGTCACCCATCAGATCCAGAGCGCGGGATTGGCTTCCCATCTTCTCCTGAAGCCTTGACAGGGACTCCGCGGGGGAGTAGGCCTTGAGGGAATAGACAGACTCCAGCGCCTGTATCTGCTGGGAGACGCGCTCCACGTCGCTGCCCTTTTTAACGTAGGCCTGAATGGTCAGCTCGCTCTCCAGCCGGGAGAGCAGGTTCTCCACGTTGAGTGAAAAGAGCGTGGTTATCCCCAATATCCAGAGCATCACAGCGGCCGTGATGAGCGTCAGCATCCCAAGAATCCAGTGATTGACGACGAGACGCCCCATGTCCCGCAGGACATACTTAAACGTGGTCATTAGTCAAAATACCCCCCAGACGCCTCATCGCGGACAAGCCTGCCCTCCGCCAGTTCGATGACTCTCTGACGGGAGGCGTTGACAATGTTCTGATTGTGCGTCGACATCACAACCGTGACGCCGGCAGCGTTGATGGCAAAGAGTATCTTCATGACGTCCGCCGCGGTGCGGTAGTCCAGATTGCCTGTGGGCTCATCGGCAATGAAAAGCGAGGGGGAATTGGCCAGAGCCCGCGCGATGGCCACGCGCTGCTGCTCCCCGCCGGAAAGCTGAGCCGGCTTCATGAAGCGCCTCCGCCAGAGCCCCACCTGCTCGATGACCTCATTGGTACGGTAGGATACAATCTTTGAAGGAACAGCCATGGCCTCCATCACAAAGGCGATGTTCTCGTAAACCGTCAGGGTGGGGATCAGCTTGAAGTCCTGAGCCACCAGCCCCACATCCCGCCGGTAATAGGGGATATCCGCCCGCCGCATCCCGCGCAGATCGACACTGCCCACGGCGACCATACCCCGCGACGGAAGGAGCTCCCGCGTGATGAGCCGAAGCAGCGTCGACTTCCCGGAGCCCGTGGCCCCAATGACATAGACAAATTCCCCTTTATTGATTTTGAGAGTGATGTCCCTCAGCGCAACAATATCAGGATCGAAGACCTTGCTGACCCCGGAAAAGACAATTTTCACTCTGCCCCAACCCCCTGTAGCTCACAAATATTATCATAATACCACAAACCTTACCCGCGGGGCACAAGCGGGGCGTATCGCGAGCGTTCCTCAAGGGCGCGTTCCACATCATGCTGCCCCCACAGAGCCAGGAGCACCTCATGAACGGGCAGCTTCCGCCTTTCCCTGAGTTCCGTCCAGATCGGCGGAGGGACAAAGGCCCACACCAGGAAGCTGGCGGGCAGCGCGTTCCTGGAGGCAGAAGCCCCCTGTCTCCCAAAACGGGCAAGGATCAGATAACCGGAGCGGGGGTTGAAGAGCAGAAGCGGGGATATCCGCTGCGCCACCATATGCTGGAGATCCTCACGGGAGAAGGACAGGGCCTCCATCTCCTGAATGTCCTCCTCACTGGGGATATCCAGAAGGGAGAACCAGACTCCCGTCCGGGGGACAAGGCCCTCAAACAGATCCGGGCCGACCTTGATCCAGAGCTTCAGGCGCGCCGCCGCGTCAAAGTCTCCATGGGCCATGGCGATCCGGAGGGCCCAATAGGCCTTGAGGAGGACCTCGTCCTCCTCCATAAAGCGGGCGAAAACCGCCTCGTCCTGAAAGAGGACCCCATCCGCGAAGGCCGCGTGGTCCTTCATAAAGCCGCGAAGGATAATCACCGCCGGCAGATGCTCACCGGGCGGGGGCGTCTGGGCCAGAAGCTCCCCCTTGAGACGCGACGCCGTCCCGCCGGAAAGACGAATGGCAGGCAGTCCCTCCGTGGAAAGAACCAGCTCTTCCCCGTTATAAAGAAAAACCTCCTGCGGCTTGCTGCCCGGTCTGCCCCACACCCAGCGCTCGGACCGGTCCCCGGCCCCCGCCGTCCCCAGCAGGTAGCGGTTATGCGGCAGAAGCAGCAGCACAAAGGGCCCCGCGGGAAGAGTCACTCCCTCCAGCGGGACGTTTTGCGGCAGTTTCGCCAGGGTTCCATTGGTCATCAGTTCAAAGGTCAAAAGTCAATCGCCTCTCATATGACTCACCATTGGGCTTAGTTTAACACACCCCGCCGGCCCGGTGGGGATATGGCAGGGAGAACTGTCTCCCTCTCCGCCCCGGACACCGGCTCCTACGGCCGGATGTAACCCCACTTGTTCCCCAGACGCACGGCGGCCAGCCCCTCACTGAGGGACCGCGCCTCGTCAAACTGACCGGGCAGAATCCACTCGCCCCGGACGTTGACAAACCCCCAGCGCGCGTCGGCCGCTGCGGCCGCCAGCCCCCCTGAGAAGGGAAGCACGGCGTTGTAGCGGAAGGGAATGACCATCTTTTTCTTCTTGTTGATGAAGCCCCAGCCGCGGTAACCGGACAGGTTCTTGACCGGCGCCAGACTGTAGCGGAAGGGGCCCGCGGCGTCAAAGCGGGGGGGGATGACTTCGCGTCCCGCGGTGTCGATGTAGCCCAGCCGCCCGTGGACCTCCACGGCCGCCATCCCTTCGCTGAACGGCTCCGCGTGGAGATACTGGTGAGGAATCTTCAGCCGGCCTACCACGTCAACGTAGCCCCAGAGCCCGCCCCGGCACACAGGCGCCAGCCCTTCGCTGAATGACCCCGCCGCCTCATAGGAGGGGACGATGACAAACTTGCCCGTCAGGTCAATGAACCCCCATTGCCCCCCGTTCTGCACCACCGCCAGCCCCTGCGAAAAGGGCCCCCCTCCCTGAAACACCTTCTCCGCGAAAACGGGTTTGCCGTTCATATCGATATAGCGGTCCCCCACAAAAGCCAGCCCCTCGGAGAAATCTCCGGCCTCTGGAATTCTGTAGGCGAAAGGCAGAACCGTCCGTCCAAGGTTGTCAACGTACCCCCAGACATCTCCGGACTTCACCGCCGCCAGCCCCTCGTGAAAATCGCGGGCCTCGTCAAACTGATATTCAATCACGACCCGGGGCGTTCTCTGCAGCCCCCAGGCCGGCTGAAGTCCTCCTGCGGACATCAGACACACCACCGCCAGCAAAACCCGCAGGCCCGCTCCCCTGCTCCAGCTTTTTATGCCCATCCTGCTTCGCCCTTTCTCCAGCGTGACATAATATTATATTATTATATCTGACATGATTTTTATAGGAGGCTTTATTGTGGATATTCTGAAATACAGCGGCAGGACGGATGAATGGAAGGGCAGCGCGGCCCTGCTGCTTCTGCGTGAGGAGGACTGCGCTGCCCTGCCGGACCTGCCGGGGGCGGAAGCCGTCCGGGAACTGGCTGAGCGAAAGGACTTCCTGGGCAGAAAGGGCACATCCCTGCGCGTCCCCCTCTTTGGGGCCGGCATCAGGAACCTTTACCTCATGGGGCTGGGCAAGGCGGAGGACTGCAGCGCCGCCCTGGTCCGCGACACTCTGGCCTGGGGCCTGCGGCTGGCCGGAAGGCAGCGCAGCGAGTCCGTCCTCGTGCCTCTGGATCACCTGAAGGATGCCTTTAAGGACAGCGGCCTTTCCTTATCCGCCGTTCTGGGGGAGGCGGCGGGCCTCTGCAGCTACGTCTTTGATAAATACAAGGAAAAGAAGGAGGACGAGCATGAACCCTTCGCGCTGAAGGAGGTTGTCTCCTGCAGCCTTGAGGAGGAGGAAGCGCGGCAGGGGCAGACCTTCGCGGAGGCCCAGATTGCGGCGAGGGCCCTTGCCAACGAGCCGGGATGCGCCATCAGTCCGGCGGGTCTGGCGGAGAGCGCGGTGGCCCTTGCCGGTGAGCTGGGGCTGGACTGCGAGGTGTGGGACGAGGAACGGCTGAAGCAGGAGCGTATGGGGGCGCTTCTGGCCGTGGGGAGCGGTTCGGTCAATCCCCCCCGCCTGATTCACCTGACCTGGAAGCCCGGGGGGACAGCGAAGAAGAAAATCGTCCTTGTGGGCAAGGGAATCACCTTTGACAGCGGCGGTCTGAACATCAAGCCCTCGAGCTTCATGACCACCATGAAGGGCGATAAATCCGGCGCCTGCGCGGTCATAGGGATCCTGCAGGGAGCGGCGAAGCTGGGACTGGACGTTGAGGTCCACGGTCTGCTGGCCGCGGCGGAGAATATGCCCTCCGGCTCCTCCTACCGGCCCGACGACATTGTGCGCGCCCGGAACGGAAAAACCATCGAGATCGACAACACGGACGCAGAAGGCCGCCTGGTGCTGGCGGATGCGCTGTGCCTGGCCAGCGAGCTGAAGCCTGACGTCATCATCGACATGGCGACTCTGACGGGGGCCTGTTCCGTGGCGCTGGGCAAGTGGAGGGCCGGCCTGTTCACCCGGGACGATGCCCTTGCGGACGCGCTGTTGTCCTCATCGCGGCGGCGGGGGGAGGCGTTCTGGAGAATGCCGGCGGAGGATGAGCACATCGAGGAGTCCCTGAAGTCCCCCTTCGCCGATATGGTGAACTCCGGCCCGCGCTACGGCGGGGCGATTTTCGCAACCATCTTCCTCTCCCGGTTTGTGGAGAAGGGCATCCCATGGGCGCACCTGGACATCGCGGGCGTGGACTTTATGGACAAGGAATGGGGCGTCTACTCCAGAGGCGCGAGCGGCTTTGGAGTCCGTACGTGCCTTGATTATCTGAAGGGGCTTTCCGCATAAAAAAACAGGGCTGCCTCCGGGCAGCCCTGTCTGTATTTCTTCCGGTTTACCCGGCTTACGCAAAAAGCTCCTTGATGATGAAGACCATCGCAAGGACGGTCATGAGGCCGCTCACGTCGCGAAACTTTCCGCTGAGGCTCTTGACGAGGACGTAGCTCACGATGGCGAACTCAATGCCCACGGAAATGCTGTAGGCAAGGGGCATCATGAAGAAGCCCAGCAGCGAGGGGAAGAACTCCGTCCAGTCGTTGTAGTTCAGGTCCCGAAGGCTCATCATCATGTAGAAGCCCACGAGAATCAGGGCCGGGGCGGTGGCGTAGCCAGGCACCATGCCCACGAGAGGCGTGAAGAAGATCGCGGCCACGAACAGCAGCGCCGTAACCAGCGCTGTCAGGCCCGTACGGCCGCCCTGGGCCACACCGCTGGAGCTCTCGACATAGGACGTGACGGTGGAGGTCCCCATCGCCGCGCCGGCCACTGTCGCGATGGCGTCGGCCATAAGCGCGCCCTTCGCGCGGGGCAGGCGTCCCTCCTCGTCCAGAAGCCCGCTGCGGTTGCAGACGCCCACCAGCGTCCCCACCGTATCAAAGAAGTCCACAAAGAAGAAGGAGAAGACCACAACCCAGAACTCCATCTCCCTGATGAGGGAGAAGTCAAACTGGCCAAGAAGCGGCTGGATGGAGGGCGGCTGGGAGACAAAGGTCTCCGGCACGGTCACAAGCCCCATGGCCGCCGCGATGCCGGTGACAGCCAGGATGCCGATGAGGAGCGCCCCCTTGACGTTCCACGCTGTCAGCACGGCCATCAGGAACAGCCCCAAAATGGCCAGCAGAGCGGAGGTATTGCCCTTGAAGCTTCCCAGGGCCACCAGCGTCGCGTCGTTGTGGACGACGATGCCCGCCCCCTGAAGCCCAATGAAGGTGATAAACAGCCCAATGCCGGCAGAGATGCCGATCTTGAGGGACTTCGGGATGGTGTCCACAATCATCTCACGCAGGTTGGTCAGCGTGAGGACGATAAAGATGACGCCCTCCACGGCCACCGCGGCCAGCGCCATCTGCCACGTGACGGGGGCACCGCCCACTTTCATCGACAGCACCACGCCGAAGGCAAAGAAGGCGTTGAGCCCCATGCCAGGGGCCAGCGCAATGGGGTAGTTGGCCAGAACAGCCATCAGGAAGGTTCCCAGCGCAGAGGCCAGACACGTCGTCACCACAAGGGCATTGAAATCCATCCCTGTCTTGCTGAGGATGCCCGGGTTGACGAAGATAATGTAGGACATGGTAACAAACGTCGTTACCCCCGCCAAAACCTCCGTCCAGAAGGTACTCCCGTTCTCCCGGACCTTAAACAAACTCTCCAAATTGAACACGCTCCTCTCGGATTCAGAATCAGGGGGGAAAGCCCCCCCTGAAACTTCCCTATTTAAGACTCAGGGGAAAAGGCTCCCCCCGAAACTCCCCTATTTTACTTGATTTTATTTCACGAAGAGGGGCCGGAAGCCGCCCTTTGTGATGTCCACATACCCCTGATCTGTGATGCGCAGCTCCGGAATGACGGACAGGCAGAGGAAGGAAAGGACCATGAACGGATGGGATATCGTCACGCCCAGGTCCGCGGCGCAGATCTCCAGATCCGCGATGGCGTCCGCCGTCTCCTCGGCGCTCTGATTCGTCATCAGTCCGCCAATGGGCAGGGGCAGCGTCCCCTTGACCGTGGCTCCTTCCGCCACGGTCAGGCCGCCGCCCGTCTCGCACAGACGGGCTATTGCCGTCACAATGGACCGGTCATCGACACCGGCCGCCACAAAGTTATGCGCATCGTGGGCCACGGACGAGGCCAGTGCCCCCCACCGGATGCCCAGACCGGACACAAATCCCACCGTATAGCGCCGCGTGTTGCGGTGGCGCTCCAGCACAACGATCTTCGCAATGTCCTGATCCGGATCCGCCACGACGCAGCCGTCCTCCACCCGCGGGGTTCTGACAAGGGTCCGCGTCATGATTTCGCCCTGCGTGACGCCGATGACGTTGATCCTGAGATTTTCTCTGCTCTGGGGAACGGGGACGCGAAGATTTTCAATCTTCAGCGGCGTCACGTGAACGGCCTTTGGAAGGGGAACGGAACATCTCCCCCTCTGCTCCTGCACAAGTTCCCCGTCCCTCACGGTCTGCCGCCCGTCCTTCCAGACGTGCCGCACTCTGAGCTCCTCAAGGCTGTCCACCAGCACCATATCAGCCCGGCGTCCGGGAGCAAGGGCCCCCCGGTCCCACAGACGGAAGTACTGGGCCGGCGAGAGCGTCACAAGGCGCAGCGCGATGAAGGGGTCCAGCCCTCCCTTAACCATGATGCGGACCTTCGCGTCCATGTGCCCGACTTCCTGGATATACAGTGCCGTAATATCATCCGTCACAGCCATGCAGCGGGCAAAGTACAGGGGATGCTCCTTCAGGAGCGGCAGCAGCGTTTTCAGGTCGGGGAAGGAAGCGCCCTCACGAATCATAAGCCACATCCCGCGGCGCAGCTTCTCCCTCGCCTCATCTATGGTGGAGGTCTCGTGATCCGAAGAGACACGGGAGACCAGATAAGCGTTCAGGGACTTGCCCGACACTCCCGGCACATGCCCCGTCAGGGGCACGTCCCCCGCCGCTTCGATCTTGCCCCACACAGAGGGATCCCCGGCAATGAGCGCCGGGAAATTCATCATCTCGCCCAGATGCTGGCACCAGCCGTTCCTGAACATCTCCTGAATGGCGGTCATGTCCAGCTCGTCGCGGGGTGTTTCAAACTGAGACGCCGGCACGCAGGACGGCGCGCCCAGCAGAACGTCAATGGGCAGACCGCGGCTCGCCTGATACATATACTCCACGCCGGCCATACCCAGAGCGTTGGCAATTTCATGAGGGTCGGCCATCACCGTTGTCGTTCCGTGAAGGGCCACGGCCTCAGCAAAGGCCGGAGGAGCCAGCATGGTGCTCTCGATGTGGACGTGCCCGTCAATCATGCCGGGGATGAGCACAGCGCCCTCCGCGTCCACAACCTCCAACCCCTCGTAGTCCTTCCCCAGCCCCGCGATCTTTGACCCGCAGACGGCCACGTCAACATCCTCATACTCCAGAGTAAAAACGTTGGCCACCCGGGCATTTTTAATGACAAAGTCCGCCGGCCGGTCCCCCCGCGCAACGTCAAGCAGATGACTCATAATCCTCGCTCCTTTCCTTACACATCCAGACAACTTCCGCCAATGAACTCCCGGATAACGGAGTTGTTCGGAATTCCATCGTTGTTGATGGAGGGAACAAACCGCAGAATATTCAGCAGACGCAGGGCCTCGCTGAAAACCGGGGCGTTCTCGTCCACCGTGTGCAGCAGCGGCTCAACATAGGGTTTCAGCACCCCCAGTTCATAGGGCAGAGAGGAGTTGAAGAGCGTGTTGGCCCGCCGCTGGTAGGGGAAAATGTAGCGTTTCGCCCCACGGAGCACCTTGGGATAAATCTCCAGCGTCGCCTGAGCGGAGTGGCCCCGTGTGCGGTAGTCGCGGATAATGCGGCGCAGCAGCCGGTTGTCGCCTGTGCTGGTCCGGTTGTGAGGGTCAATGCAGATGCCCGTCAGGGGCGAAACAAACACGCCGTAGCGGGCGTCCTCCGGCAGCATGGAGAGAATGCGGTCGTTCAGGCCGTGGATGCCCTCCATGATGAGAACGTCCGACTTCCGGAGCTTGATGACCTTGCCCGGTTCCTTTTTGCCGGTGATGAAGTTGTACACCGGGGTCTGCACGCCCTCCCCCGCCAGGATCCGCCTCAGGTTATCCTCCAGCAGGGCCAGGTCCAGGGCTTCAAGCCGCTCGTAGTCATACTCGCCGTTCTCATCGCGTGGAGAGTCCTCGCGTTCTTTGAAGAAATTGTCCAGCGGCAGGGTGACAGGCGTCTTGCCGCAGACCATGAGCTGCACCTTCAGCCGCTCGGAAAAGGTCGTCTTGCCCGAACCGGAGGGTCCCGCGATGGTCACGACCTTCACGGGACGGGAGGCGATATCCTCGGCAATATTGCCCAGACGCTGGGAGTGGAAGGCCTCGGAGATCAGAATAAGCTCCTGGACCCTGTTGTCCGTAACGCGGTGATGGAGCTTGTTCAGATAGTTGAGATTCAGGATATCCAGCCAGTGGGCGTAGTCAAAGAAGATTTCGCCCACGGAGGGATCCCCCTGGAAGGGAGGCAGTTCCCCCTCCGGCGTGTCCATCGTGGGGAACCGGAGCACCATGCCCCGGGCGAAGGGAACAAGGTCGAACGTCCTGAGCATCCCGGTCGAAGGGGCCAGCGGCGTCCCGCAGAAGTAGCCGTAGCGGTCCACGGGATTGTTTTCCACAGCGCATTCTCCGCCGGGAACGGACTCCTGTTCTTTGCAGTGATAGACCTCAACAGGGTCCAGATTGGCGCGGCCAAAGAGTTCGGCAATCTCCGGCTCTCCCTGCTCATTGAAGACGCGGCGGGCCTTGTCGATGGTCAGCACCTCCCGCGCGATGGGCAGGTTCCGGCGCACCAGGTCCCGCATCTCCGCGCGTATTTTATCCACGTCCTCCTGGGACACCGGGCCGTCCTCAAATTCCCAGTAGTGCCCATCGTCGATGGAGTGCCTCAGGGCAGCCTTGCGCTGGGAGAAGAAACGGGGTGAGGAGCCCATGACCCTGTCGCAGGCGATGACCAGAAGGAAATCCAGCGAGCGCTGGTACATGCGCAGCCCCGCCGGCGAGTTCGTCTGAATGAACTCCACCATCGCGTTGTCATCCACAACCCAGCCCAGAGGACGGGTGTAGTTGTTGACAAACCAGCCGATAATGCGGTTTTCCTCGTGAAGAAGCTCAATCTCCTCTTCAGAGTCCGCCTTCAGCCTCTCTTTGAAATCAGCCAGCGTCTGATGTCCTGTGACGCCTTCCTCATAGCTGAGATAGCGGGCAAGATACTGCTCACGCTTTTGAGGTGTTGTCAGTACGCAAATCGTGAAAGCCAAAATTTTTTCCCCTCCTCTGCGGGGTATAGCCTGCTTTACCCTGTGAAGAAAAAAAAGCGGCTCATTAGAAGTTCAAGGGATTAGCCCCCGAAATCCTCACGGCCGCCTCAAATTCTTTAATGGTGCGGAGGGGGAGAATCGAACTCCCACAGCTTTAAAGCCACAAGATCCTTAGTCTTGCGCGTCTACCAATTCCGCCACCCCCGCGTGACGCATACAATTATAACCGTAAATCTGCCGGCGTCAAGAGGAATGAAAGATTTCAGAGTCCACCGACTGCGGACACGAGGATGTCCACGTTGGCGGCAAGCGTGGCCCAGCTCGTGCAGAAGCGCGTGGCCAGCCGGCCGTCCTCCATCCTTTGCCAGAGCTCGAAGGAGAAATCCCGCCCAAGGGCGTCGTACTGCTTTTGGGTCAGGACAGGGAACTGCTGGTTCGTCACGGAGTTGTAGAGCATGGGGATGCCCCTGGCCTCAAACGCCTTTCGGATACGCAGCGCCTGCTGAACCGCGTGTTTCGATATCTCAAAGTAAACCGCGTCATGGGCGTCCCCTCCCTGAGGAGGCTCAAACAGCGCCTCAAACTGGATGCCCAGCAGCCGTCCCTTGGCCAGCAGACCGCCCTGCTGCTTGATGATCGTACGGAAGCTGCGGACGCGTCCCGGCCGGGGCAGAACCACCGCCTCGCCGAAGAGCGCCCCCACCTTTGTCCCTCCGATATAAAACACATCGCACAGTTCCGCGAGGGTCTCCAGGGTGACATCGGTCCCCGGGGCCATCAGGCCATAGCCCAGACGGGCTCCGTCCAGGAAAAGCGGCAGGCCGAACTCCCCGCAGACGGCGTGCAGTTCCTCAAGCTGGCGGCGGGTGTAAAGCGTTCCAAACTCCGAGGGATGAGAGATATAGACCATGCCCGGCTGAACCCTGTGTTCCTTCGTGGAATCGCTGTGGAAATCCTCAAGATAACGTCTGAGCACAGCCGCCTCCATCAGTCCCTCCGCTCCGGGCAGGGGCAGCACTTTGTGCCCCGTGGACTCAATGGCGCCGGACTCGTGAACGTTGATGTGCCCGTTGTCCACGCAGACAGCGCCCTCACAGGGACTCAGGAGGGATTTGATGACGACGGTGTTCGTCTGGGTCCCCCCCACAAGGAAATGGACCTCCGCCTCCGGCACACCCACCGCCCGGCGGATAAGCTCCTTTGCCCGTTCGCAGTGAGTATCCCTGCCGTAGCCCGGCGTCTGCTCCATATTGGTCTCCCTCAGCCTCTCCAGAATACCGGGATGACACCCCTCCAGATAATCACAGCCAAAGCGGATCATAATCAATGCCTCCTGTGCTCAAGATGTTTTAGAACAACCCGCCGAACATCGTCCGGGGGATTGCCAGCCAGAAGTCCGGGAACAGGACCAGAAGCAGCAGAACAGCCAGAGAGGACAGGAAATAGGGCAGCGTGCCCCTGAACCCCTCTTCTATTGTTGTTCCGCTGATAGAGGACGCCAGCAGCAGGCACAGCCCGTAAGGCGGCGTCACAAGCCCAAGCGCCAGGGTCACTATGATAATGAGCCCCAGAATAATCGGACTGATATCCAGCGCAATGGCGGACGGCAGAATAATCGGGACAAAAAGGATCATCGCCGGGATGCCGTCCATGAAGGTTCCCACAAACAGGAAGAACAAAACCGTCACAAGCAGAAATATCCCGCGTCCCCCCGGAAGGGAGGTGAAGAACTGCTGCGCCGTTACGTTGAGCTGATAATAGCTGAGCAGCTCGCCCAGCGCGTTGGCCGTCGCCAGCGCGAACAGGGACAGCGACGCCATCTTCATGGTCTCGATCAGGATGTGGGGAAGGCGGCTGAGCGTAATCGAGCGGTAGAAGAACATCCCCACCAGCAGCGCGTAAATGCAGGCAAAGGCCGCGGACTCCGTGGGGGTGAAGAAGCCGGACACGATGCCGCCAATCAGGATAATGGGCGTCAGGAGCGCGGGCATGGAGATCAGCGTGTGCTTCAGCGCGATTTTGAACGGGACCTTTTTGCTCTGCGGGAAGTTCCTGGGGCCGGCATACATCCGGATCACCGCCATCTGCGCCAATCCCAGCAGGATGCCGGGCACAATGCCGGATATGAACAGCGCCCCCGTCGAACAGCCGGCAATCCCTGAGTACACCACCATCGTGATGCTGGGAGGTATGATGGAACCCAGCGTCGACGACGCGGCCGTCACGCCCACTGATGTCCCCTTATCGTACCCCTGCTTCTCCATGGCGGGGATAAATATCTTGCCCACCCCGGAGGTATCCGCCTGAGAGGAGCCGGAGATCCCCGCAAAGACCATGGACACCAGCACGTTGGCGTAGGCCAGTCCGCCCTTCCAGTGGCCCACGAGGTCGCAGATGCACTCAATGAGCTTCTCTGTGATCCCGCTCTCGTTCATCAGGTTGGCCGCCAGAATAAACAGGGGAATGGCGAGAAGCGTGAAACTGTTGAGGCCGTTGAACATCTTGGTGAAGACCACCGTGTTGGGGATGGCGGGCATAAAGGCAATCCCCGTAAAGGAGACGACTCCCAGGGAGAAGGCAATGGGCACGCCGACAGCGACAAAGACAATGAACAGGACCACCAGGACAAAGCCCAGCATCAGGCCGCACCTCCCTTCCTCAGCCGCTTAATCTGTTCGGCAATTCCATAGAGCAGGTATATGCTGGAGGTGGCGCCGCAGATAGGAATGCAGAGCCATGTCGGTCCGCGCTTCATGGACGGAATGTTGATCCAGCGGAAGTTCCAGAACTGCTTTGCCGCCTTGTAGCCATAGAAGACCATCAGGACGCAGAAGCTCAGGACAATCAGCTTGATGATGATCCTGAGAAGCGCCTTTTTCCTCTCGCTCTGAATGGAATCCAGGACGGACGTGAAAGCGAAGTGCGCGTCCGAGTGGACCATGGCGCCGGCCCCCATGAAGACCGCCCATATAAAGGAATACATGCTCACGTCCTCCGTCCACATGGCCGCGATGCCAAGATAGCGGCAGGCAATCTGAAAGACCACCGTTGACAGGAAAATGCACAGAAGCAAACCGCCAGCGGCAATCTGGATTTTTTGCAGGGTATCTACGAATTTTTTCATGGTCGCTTCCTCAAGATTAAAAAGGCGGCCGCGTCGGTTGACGGCCGCCTCCCTGTGGGATCCTGACTATTTCGCCGCGCGGATCATGTCGAGCTGCGCTTTCATGTTGTTCTTCGCCGCAAACTCGTCCTGAATGGGCATCGCGATGGCCCTGAAGGCCGCGATGTCGATGTCCTTGAACTCCGTGACGACAGCACCGTCTTTGACAGCCTTCTGCTTGGACTCGCCGAACATCCTGTAGGTAATGGCGCGCTCCTCCGCCGTGCAGGCTGTCACAGCCTGGTCGATCCAGCTCTTCTGCTCATCCGTCAGCGCGTTGTACTTGTCGCCGTTCATGAGCAGCAGACGGGTGGTGAAATCATGGTGCGTTTCGGAGATGTACTTGCCGTTGGGCGTCTTGTGGTGCTCCTTGAGGGTGAAGTTGGTGTAGTCGTTCTCAGCGCCGTCCACCACTCCCTGCTGAAGCGCCTGATAAAGCTCGCCCCACGCCACCGATGTCGGAATCGCTCCGCAGCCCTTAAAGAAGGCCTGCTGCACCTGAGCGGACTGGATGCGGATCTTGAGGCCCTTCATGTCCGCAGGGCTCTTCACCGCCTTCTTTGCATAAACATCACGCACGGAGGAGGACCAGTAGCCCATGATGCGGAACTGGTTGCCGGTCTTCTCCAGCACGATATCCTTCATGGCCCTGCCGAAGTCTCCGTCCAGGCACTTCTCCCAGTGCTCAAAGCTGTCAAACAGATACTCAAGAGAGAAGATGTCAATCTCCGGCACGCCGATTGCCGTCATGAATCCGGGGGAGGAGACCACAAGGTCCGCCGCGCCCATCGTCAGCTTCTCCACCAGCTCGGACTCGTTCTCGCCCAGGGTGCCCTTGTGGACCGTCACCTGAATCTTGCCGCCGGAAAGCTTCTCGGCGACTTCCTTGAACTTGTCAAGGCCATAGCTGTACGGATTGGTGAGGTCGGTCTGGTTGGAGGCGACAATGAGAGTCAGCTCCGGCGCGCCGGCCAGCGCCATGGGGGCGAACGCCGCCAGCATGGCCGCCGTCAAAAGGACAGAAACAACTTTTTTCATTTGCATATCTTCCTTTCTTAAATAAAATGTTTTGTAAACTATATCACAACACGGGGAGGAGGTCAAAGAGCTTCTTCCGGCCCTTCCCTTCACTGTCCGGCAGTGTCATATAGGATTTCCGGCCGGATTGAGGTAAAATAAAGTAAATGCGTCTATAATAGAGCGGTGATTTCATTATTTTTAAGGAAGGTGTTTTGGAGATGGGAACACGGCAACCTGAGAAAACGCGGAGCTTCGCGCTCTGCGGACACGGCGGATCGGGCAAGACCTCACTGGCAGAAGCAATGCTCTTCAACAACGGGCAGATATCCCGTATGGGCAGTGTCCAGAACGGAAACACCGTCAGCGACTTCCAGTCTGAGGAACAGAAGCGCCAGATTTCAATCGGCACTTCGCTTCTGACGATGGAGCGGAACGGCCATACGATTTTTGCCCTGGACGCCCCCGGCTACGCGGACTTCGTGGGCGAGATGAGCGCAGCTATCCGCGTGGCGGACACGGCGATCATCCTGGCCAGCGCCGTCGGCGGCATTGAAGTGCAGACCAGCCGTGCCTGGGAGTATGCAGGCGCTCACAACGCGCCGGTTGCTTTCGTCATCTCCAAGATGGACCGTGAGAACGCTGATTTTGACAAGGTCCTGGAGGACATCAGGACGCAGTTCTCCCCCAATGCCCTGCCGGTGGCCCTTCCCATCGGAAGCGCTGACAAGCTGAAGGGCGTGATCGACGTCATCCGCGGGAAGGCCCGTACCTACGCGGCGCTGGACGGCAGCGGGAAATACACCGAGGGAGACATCCCCGCCGATATGGCGGACATCGCCGCAAAAGCCAAAGAAGCTCTGGTGGAGGCGGCCGTTGAGATGGACGACGCCCTGATGGAAAAATATCTGGAGGGGGAGTCGGTCTCGGACGAGGAACTGTCCCGCGTTCTGAAGAAGGCGGTTGCCGCCCGGCGGGTGATGCCCGTTTTCGCGTGCAGCGCCACGGCCAACGTGGGTGTGCAGCAGATGCTGGACTTCGTCACCGATTACTTCCCCTCCCCTGTTGACATCGGAGCCATCGCGGCCTACGACGGAGAAGCGGCCGCAAAGGAGCAGGGCACGCCCAACACCAGGGTGGAGCCCAGGCTGGACGCCCCCTTCTCGGCCCTCTGCTTCAAGGTCATGGTGGACCCCTACGTGGGCAAGTTGTCCTTCATCCGCGTCTACTCCGGCACGCTCAGCTCAGAGGGCAACAACATCTATAACGTCAAGAAGGGCGAGGACGAGCGCATCAGTTCCTTCAAGTTCATGTGCGGCAAGGACGGCAAGGATGTGAAGGAGGTCATGGCGGGAGACATCGTGGCGATTCCCAAGCTCCAGAGCACCAAGGTGGGCCATACGCTGGCCACAAAGGGCGGCTCTCCGTGTCTCTATCCCCACATCGAGTTCCCCAAACCCGTCTACAGCGTGGCGGTGGTGGCCAAGACCCGCGCCGACGAGGACAAGATGGGCAACGCCATTTCCAAGACGCTGGAGGAGGACCGCAGCCTGACCTTCGAGAAGAACCCGGAAACCCATGACAATGTGCTCTCCGGCATGGGCGACCAGCATATTGATATCGTGCTGTCCCGCATGAAGGAGCGCTACGGCATTGAGCTGGATACCCAGACGCCCCAGGTGCCCTACCGCGAGACGATCCGCAAGACAGCCGAAGCCCAGGGCAAGCACAAGAAGCAGTCCGGCGGCCATGGACAGTACGGCGACGTCTACATCCGCTACAGTCCGCTGGAGCGCGGCGCCGGCTTCGAGTTTGTGGACAGCATCAAGGGCGGGGCTGTGCCCAACAGCTACATTCCCGCGGTTGAAAAGGGACTGAAGGAGTATATGCAGTCCGGCCCGCTGGCGGGCTTCCCTGTGGTGGACTTCCGCGCGGAGCTCTACTTCGGCTCCTATCACGAAGTGGACAGCTCGGAAATGTCCTTCAAGCTGGCAACCCGTCTTTCGTTCCGCAAGGGTATCATGGACGCCAGCCCTGTGCTGCTGGAGCCCATCATGGACGTGGAGGTCACCGTGCCGGACCAGTTCATGGGCGATGTGATGGGCGACTTCAACAGCCGCCGCGGCCGCATCATGGGCATGGAAGCCCATGGCAAGCTTCAGGTCGTCAAGGCCCAGGCCCCGCTGGCGGAGATGTTCCGCTACGCGATCATCCTGCGCTCCATGACGTCCGGCGAGGGAACGTTCTCGATGGAGTATTCCCACTACGAGGAGGTTCCGGCCGACATCGCCAAGAAGGTCATCGCCGCTCACAAGAAGGAGGAAGAGGAGGAGGAATAGCCCGCCTCTTTTGAGATTCAAAGCGGAGCGGGAGCCTGACAGTCCGGGCTCCCGCTCCGCTTCTTTTTTGTTTTCGCACCTTTCAGAATTTGAAAACCGCTGTTCTGAATCCTGACGCTGAAGACGGTCAAAGAACCTGTGGAGGGCCTCCCGTCCCCCGGCGGGAGACTGAGCCCCCCCTTCGGAATCGGGCGCGGGCCGGAAAGCGCGTCGTCCGGCTCAGGGGGTCCCCTTCCTCTTTGGGGGCGGCGGCGAGGAGGCGAAAACTCTGTGGGCCGCGGATATCCCCTTCGAGGTCGTGCCCGGCGTGACGTCCGCCATTACGGTCCCGGCTTACGCCGGCCTCCCCGTGACGCATCGCGGGCTCTCCTCCGCGCTGCACGTCATCACGGTTCACATTTCCGCCATCGGCCCGGCCACGGCGGAGGCGCTGCGGCTTCACGGGCTCCAGGTGGACTTCATGCCGGAAGTCTATGACGGCGCGCACCTGACCGCCGGTCTGGCGGAAAGCGGTGGAGAAATGCTGCTTCTCCGGGCGGAGATGGGATCGCCGGATCTGACAGAGGTCCTGCGCGAATGAGGCATGGATTTTCAGGAGCCCCCACTCTACCGGACACGTTATGTGAAAGCTCCGCTGCCTGATGATTCAGACAGGGCGGTGTTCACCAGCGCCTCCACAGTGCGGGGCTTCGCCGCCTGTACTCAGGAGGGCTGGCAGGGTTTTGCGGCCGTGAAGGCTGTTTGTATCGGCGAACAGACCGCGCGCGCCGCACGGGAGGCCGGGTTCGTGCAGGTCTTCACCGCCTCCCCGGCGACACTCCCGGCCCTTGTGGACACGGCAGTGGCAGCCGCTGACGTATAGCAGAGAGACTCGTTCCCTGAGTTTTGCAGCAGGCTAAAGCTGCTTTTCGGGAGTCTTGTCCCTGAAATGGGAATGTTTCAGTTCCTCATCAATATCAAACGAGAACGTCCATGGCCCATGTTCCCCACCAGAGGCGTCCAGGCACTTTATCTCCAGCGTAATCGTTCCCTCCGTCCGTTCCGTGTCGATCCCCAGATTGGGGTACTGATAATCGTTGAA
>JAILIX010000001.1 GCA_024695065.1 Fretibacterium sp.
CACCAGAAAGGGGGGAATCAGCCCCAGTGAAAGGATAATCAGCATCAGAAAATCCGGCCCGGAGACAGATCCTTTCATTAAGAACGAAACCCCGAAGGGCAGAAGAGGCAGCAGCGTGGCGGGCGTAATCACCATCAGCAGGTTCTGATACGCGTTGCAGCGCCGCATCCATTCGATAAAGCAGTCCGCGCCCTCTTTTGCCGCAGTCACAAATTTCGCGTAGCTGGTTTTCGCCTTGCCAAAGGCCTTGATGACCTCGATGCCGCCAATATATTCGACCGCTGTGTCGTTGAGCGCTTTGGTCTTGACGACAGTGTTCTGATAGCTTTTCCGGGCGTCGCGCATCATCAGCATGAGGAACAGGCCTCCGATGGGGACGGTGGTCAGGGAGATCAAAGTCAGCCGCCAGTCGATCTGCAGCATATAGGCGAAGATTCCAAAGGGAATCAGCAGATTTGAGGTGATCTCCGGGATCATGTGGGCCAGTGTGGTCTCTATGGAATCCACGCGTTCCACAATGATGTTCTTGCAGGTGCCGGAGGACTCCTCCAGCACATCGCCCAGCGGTATTTCCGCCAGCTTCTTTGTCAGTCTTCTTCGGATGTTGGCCAGCACCTCAAACGTCGCCTTGTGCGACATCGTGGTGGATATCGCGTGAAACAGCCGGTCAAGCAAAAAGAAAAAAGCCATCCAGAGGCACTGGGTCAGGCAGTAGCGGAAGTCCGCTGTCTTGTCCAGCAATCCTCTGACGATGCCCGCCATGAAGATGTAGGGGAGAAAGCCGGAGAGGACGCTCAGAACAGCCAGCAGAACACTGAAAATGTAACTGCTCCGCCTGCTTCCCGCGAATTCCATGATCCAGCTCAGGGTGCTGCGTTTTTTGACCTTTCCCCGTTGTTTCTGTGTAACCATAGGTTTTGGGCCTCCTTGTTAGTTAAAGCTAACACATGATTAAAAAATAAAACGCCTCCCTGAGTCCGTGCCGGAAGGCGTCAGGAGAGTGCCGGTTTAATCAGCGTTTTCCTGATATCCAAAAAAACCTTTCCACGCTCTGGAAAAAAAACGATCCAGCGTATCCGCATAGTGCAGGGCCTCTTCCCGGGTGAAGTCATGCTCCACTGTCTGAAACACCGCGTTGATGTTGGCCGTGATCAGAAGGTGCAGTTCCTTTACGCAGAAATCCCGGATCTTCACCCCCTTCTTTTTGAGCAGTTCCATGAAAGACAGGGTCGTTTCCTCTTCCAGCATGGCAAAATCGTGAAGAAAGTTCTCAAACTTTGTGCCCTGGGATTTGCAGATGATCATGCGAAAGGCATCCAGATGATCATACATATAGGAAATTGTGATCTTTGCGCCACGGCCGGTCTCCCATCTGCTGAAATCCCCCGCGCTCACGGATTGCCTCTGGCTGGTTACCTCCTGGCGGTACAGAGCCATCAGTCCCTGGCAGGCGGGCTCCACCAGCGCGGAGAACATCTCCTCCTTCCCTGCAAAGTGTTTATAGAGTCCGGAAGCGCTCATCCCGGCCGCAGAGGCAATCCTCCTCACAGAGGCCTCCCTGAATCCACAGGTCAGGAACTCAGCCGCTGCCGCCTCTATAATACTCACATGGTGCGATTCCTTATCTCTGGTCATGGCGTCTCCTTTACTCAGTGAGGCGAACAGTGTTCGCTTTCCTGTAGCGTACACTGTTCGCTTCAGACTGTCAAGACATGCGCATGGAAAACAGCGGACGCGCACGGGGTCCTTGATTCCTTTTCCGTTAAGCTGTAAAAATTTTTTGAGAAGTGTACACATATGTATTGTGTTTATTTCAGGGAAGGAGGTTTTTATGAAGAAACCGGCAAACCGGGGTCCTGCTGTCCAGTCTGGTGTGCGCAGGCACGACGGATCAGACGGCGAAGGCCGGGGGAAAGCAAAATATCCATGGACGGCTCCGCTGAGTCTTTTCTCTGAGGGCATGGGCAGGCTTTTTCGTGTCGATTCGTCTGCTGCCCTGGTGAATGAAATCAAGAAGCTATGAAAGTCGTACCTGAAATGGTAAGATAAAATGGATATGGAGGGAGCGTGGCAGAGATGGGGTTCTGTCCTCCATCTCTAAAACCATTGTCGGACAGAAATTTTTGCAGCATCGGGTGAGACGGCTGTAAAGCAAAGGAGACTTCAGGGAGAATGTTGAGAGAATTTGCTGTAGTGGACAATAACGGCCGTGAGGCGACGGGACAGGCGCTGGATTTTATCCGGGAACGCATCGAATCTTTCCGCCTGCCTCAAAAAGAGGCCAACCGCGCCCAGCTCATGGCGGAGGAAGCCCTTGTCCGCCTTGTTAAGCATGGGAACTTTGAGGGAGGTGGGGCGATACAGGTAAATATCACCCGATTCCTGGGCAGCGTGACCATCGAACTGACCGCGCCTGGGGAGGAATTTGCCTTTGAGAGTGGCATTGAACTGGGCCTTCCCTTCGGCGCCGACAAGATGACGCCGAAGACGGCGGAGACGATTCAGAACATCCTGCTTCGTGTTTTCAAAGACAAACTGAAATACAGCCACAGATCGCTGAGGGATGGCAGGGGGTTCAACTCCGTCAGCATCAAGGCAATACGTTCACCTCACAGTCTTCTCTATCGGACGCTCACGGCTTTGTGTCTGGCGATTATCCTCAGTGCGGTCCTGAAGAACACAGCTTCTGAGGAATTTCTTGCAGCGCTGAACAGCAACTTCCTGATAGCCGGCAAGACGATGTTTCTGAATGCCCTGAAAATGGTGGTTGCCCCTGTGGTGTTTTTCTCGATTACCTCCTGTATTGCGCAGTTTGACAGCTTTTCCGAGATGGGTAAGGTGGGGCTAAAGGTCCTGCTGTTCTACTTCCTCACCACATTTGCCGCCATAACGATTGGATTATTTACGTTTAACCTGCTCAAGTCCTGGGTCATCGTTTCCATCCCGCTTCCCGTGTCCGGCGCGGCGGCGCCTGCTCAGGCTGCCATCTCGCTGAAGGCTGTAATCACGGGAGCTATCCCCTCAAACTTCATCGCACCGTTCCTTGAGATGAACATGCTTCAGATTATCTTCATGTCTGTCCTGTGCGGTGGCTCTGTGGCAGCGTGCGGCAGTTTCGCCCCGGCGCTGCGCAACTTCTTCGAGGCGGGCAACGCGCTGTTCCTGAAAGTCACGACGGTGCTGATTAAATTCGTTCCCTTCGGCACGTTCTGCTCCATCTCATCCCTCTGCCTGACGACGGGAACCAAGACGCTCATTTCCCTTGCCGGGATGGCGGGGATGTTTGTCATAGGGGTAGTTGGGATGGTTATATTTTACTGTCTGTTGATTCTTCTGCTAAACCGGCTGAACCCCATGGCGTTCCTGAAAAAATATCTGCCTGTGGCAGTGCAGTGCTTCTGCATGAACTCCAGCAATGCGTCCATTCCTGTAAATATGGGGGCCTGCGAAAAGCTGGGCGTCTCCAGAAGTATTTACTCCCTCTCCATCCCTCTGGGCGCAACAATCAACATGCATGGAACCTGCATATATCTCATGGTGATCAGCCTCTCGCTGGCGAAGCTGTACGGCGTTAATATTTCCAGTGCGTCCATCGCTTCTATGTTCCTGTCGGTCTTTGTACTGTCCGTTGGATCGCCCGGTGTGTCGGGGGCGGGGCTTGTCTGTCTGTCCATGCTTCTGGATCAGCTTGAAGTCCCCATTGAGGGCGTTGGGCTTATAATGGGAATTGACCCGCTGCTGTCCATGATGCGGAGCATGAGTAATTGCCTTGGGGACGTTGCGGGCTCTGTGATTGTTGCCGGAAATAACGGGCTGCTGGACAAGGACGCTTATAATAAAATGTGACAGACGGGATATAACGGGCGGGGCACATGCACTTTAGCCCGGTGGGCAGAAAAAATGGCCATGTGCCTGACGGTGCCGTCGGGAGTTCTGTGTCAATCCGTCTTCAGCTTTGATGGATGAATGAAATTAACCGCAAGGGGTGTTTGCGCCAGTCCCCGATATGGACGCAAGCCTCCCTGCCGGGCTCTCAAAGGACGGCAAGTGCTCCCTCGCTGTCCCGAAGAGTTTCGTTGAACTGAGAATTTTTTGGACAGGGTTTGCTGTCTCCCTTCGCAGAATGCTGTTCCGCTGGTCCATTCTGCCGGAGGCTGCAGACCCTGTCCTCTTTTTTCCAGTTTGAGCAGGGGATGTCCCTGATGAGGGTTGTGCATTTTATGCCAGGCCTCTGTCACGTCCCTCCAGGCTCTGCCATGCAGATGGCTGGCGCGTATTTGCCGAATCCCTCTGACCGTTTTTTACAGGTCTCTAAGCCTCACTCCGTCTGCGGTTTTCCAATCAACATTTCCGTTGGAGGTATGCCCCAAAACAACTGCGGACGCCGCTGAAGGCGCATTGAATTCATAGTCTCTGACAAAAACCCCATCCGCGATGATCCCTTCTTTGACCAATTCGTTTCTCAGATTCAGATAACCTTTTCCGTGAGTCTCAAACGAGGGAACGATGTGGTCAGAAACTGTGGAACCTTTTAAGACGGTGAAGCCGCCGGCGCTGACAAAACCTTTTGCCTGGGCTCCCGCTCCTTTGCAGTAAAGATGAACCGTATCAGCGGTTGCCTGGGGAACCGGCACAAGCACTTTATAGCCCAGCGCATTAATGAGGATTTTTACGTTGTCGATGAACTCCTCCATACTTGCAATTTGGGATTCCTTCAAAACAGTGTTCCTGAACGTGTTTTTTGTGAGAATCCTGTATCGGCCGCATTCTTTGGCAATCTCGACAAAACGGTTTTCAAGGTATCGAATCAGTGCCTTGTTCAGGTCTCTGCCTACAAAGACAACTGCCGTATTCCAGTAATAATTTTCTTTCCCGGATTGGTAATCCCGAAGATGTTGTGTCAGACGATCCAGAACATTTTCGGCTTCTCCAATATAAACGGAATCGGTTCCATCGTCCTCCTGGCAAATCAGGAAATAGACCCCTACGCCTTTGATATCCTCCCGGTCACATGCCAGGACATCTGTACGGGGAATCTTGACGGCTTTGCCATTCCAGTTGGACAGTTCTGCGGTGATCAGACTTTCTGCTGTTCCATTCACAAGGAACAATTCGATGGCTTTTCCATAAGTCATTCAACACACTCCCTGCTCTGTAAGGCTGGCTCCGCACTTCAGGTGTTTGTCCTTCATTATCCGTGCAGAAATTTTACGGTTTCGATCACGTTTCGGTGCTCAACCTTCCGGGGTTCAAACTTTATAAGCGTGTATATAATCTGCATGACAATGCCCGAGCCAAATGTGGTAACAATGGTCCCAATCCCTATGGGGCCTCCAAGAAGCCACCCGATGAGGAACACGATTCCCCAGAGAATGCTCTGCACGGCCCCTATCGGCAGTTTGCTCAGCCGCTTTCCCAGCCCCACAAGGAGGGCGTCTCTCGGCCCGCAGCACTGAGCGGACGACATATAAAAATACTGTCCCACAGCCATTAAGGCAAGGCCTGCAACGATGACCAGGATTCCGGTGAGTGTATTTTCTGCTTTGGGGAACAGGGCCATATCGTTAAATATCTGAATAAAATTGCCTGTAAGGAGAGCATCAATAATCGTGCCAAACCCGATTTTTTCTTTCATCAGTATGTCAATAAGCAGTATGACCACGCTCATCACTGTCATGGCAAGACCATAGTTCAGCGGCGTATGAAAGGAAACCCCCATGCCCAGACAGTCCCAGGGGGCAAGCCCGAGGTTGGCATGGATTGTCAAATGTACGCCCAGCGAAAATACAAGCAGTCCGATGATTATTTTAACCCAACCGAATAAAATGCTTCTTCGGCTCACAGTTGTTCACCCCACAGGTATCGTTCTATCTTCCAGCCTCGTTCTGTCCTCACGGGGACGCCTCTGTTGTCCGCTTTTACAGGGTAAAATCGGCGTTGCCGCCTCTCTGGCAGGGGAACGGGAGATGGGGGCCGGATTGTGAATCAGCATCCGGCAGACCTCCGCGTCCTATCCCTGTGCAGGAAGTGCAGCCCCCTTCTGCCGGTCTCTATGATATCACCGTTCGCAGGCGGCGCCGCCTGCGTCTGCTTCATCATGTCGGGGACGAACAGCAAACACCTTCTTCAGGCTGTCCTGGCAGGCATTAAAGAGAATTGAATAACTGATTTATATTAATCTTATATCTGATAGAATATACAAAAAGACAAACTGGGGGGATAAATGATGGAAAGGAAGCTCTTGGCGCTGCCCATTGGGATACAGACCTTTGAGATTCTGCGCCGTCAGGGTTGTCTCTATGTGGATAAGACGGCAAAGCTTCTGGAGCTGGCAAATACGGCGGGGCGGTATTTCCTTTCCCGTCCCCGGCGGTTCGGGAAATCCCTGACGCTGTCCACGCTGGACGCCATGTTCAGCGGGAAGGCGGAGCTTTTCCGGGGCCTTCCCGCGGAGGAATGGGTAAAAAAACAGGCAGAGCACCCGGCGCCGGTGCTGAGGTTCGACGTGAGCTCGCTGCAGGCGTATTCATCCGCTGAGTCCCTGGACAGGGCCCTTATTCTGAGGCTCAGGGAGTTTGCGGATCTCCATGATATCCCCCTGAACCTTGACGGGAGCGAACACTGCGGAGAAATCCTGAGAAAGATTATTCTGGCTCTTTTCAAAAACGGAGGCCCTGTGGCGGTCCTCATCGACGAATACGACAAGCCCATGCTGGACAACATAGGCAGTCCCGAAAAGGCCA
>JAILIX010000033.1 GCA_024695065.1 Fretibacterium sp.
GAGCTCTGGGAGGGCATGTACAACATGCATCCGAAGGGAGCCGAGGCCATGCCCATCTGGCCGCTGATGTTCATCACCGTGGCCTGCGGCGCCATCTCCGGTTTCCACGCCACCCAGTCGCCCATTATGGCCCGCTGCCTCACCTCTGAGCGTCAGGGACGCTTCGTGTTCTACGGCGCCATGGTGGCCGAGGGCATCATCGCCCTGATTTGGGCCTCCGCGGGCATCGCGTTCTACAACACCGGTGCGGCCGGCACCTTCTCCACCGAGGCTCTTGCCGCGGCGGGCGGCGGCAACGCGGGTTCCGTCTATGACATCTCCGTGGGGCTGCTTGGTTCCGTCGGCGCTTTCCTTGCCCTGCTGGGCGTTGTGGCCTGCCCCATCACGTCGGGCGACACGGCTTTCCGCAGTGCGCGTCTGACCATCGCCGACTGGTTCAAGATTGACCAGAAGCCCTTTGGTCCCCGCCTGATGCTGGCCCTTCCGCTGCTGGCGGCCGGCTATGCCATTTCCTTCCTGGACTATGGCATCGTGTGGCGTTACTTCTCCTGGTCCAACCAGACGCTGGCCATGATTGCCCTGTGGGCGGCGGCGGTTTATCTGTGCCGCAACGTCCATCCGGCCAGCGGCGTCATCGCAGCCATTCCGGCGACGTTTATGTCCGCCGTCAGCGTCACGTACTTCTGCATCGCCAAGGAGTGCTACCTCATGCTCCCGGCGACCCAGGCGTACCTGATTGGCTTCGGCGTGGCGGCCCTGTTCCTGCTCATCTACCTCGTGAGGGTTTACGCTCCCGCGGTCAGCGAGCAGAAGGATTAGTAACCGCACCTCAGTCGATATCGCGTAATAAAAGGGCTGCCGCAGGGCAGCCCTTTTTTATAATATTATGCTTATGCTTGTCCGGAGTTGAAGCTGGGCTGGAGGGCTAACGTGCCAGCCAGCCTCCGTCGACGGCCAGAATATGCCCCGTCACGTAGTCCGACGCGCGGGAGGCCAGGAAAACCGCCGCTCCCTTCAGATCGTCCGGTGTGCCCCAGCGATTTGCCGGAATGCGCCCCAGGATCTCCGCGCTGCGCACAGGGTCCTTCTGGAGAGCTTCGGTGTTGTTGGTGGCCATGTAGCCGGGGGCGATGGCGTTGACCTGAATGTGGAACTTCGCCAGCTCGTTGGCCATGAGCTTCGTCAGGCCGGCGACGCCGCTCTTGCTGGCCGTGTAGGACGGGACCCGGATCCCTCCCTGAAACGAGAGCATGGAAGCCACGTTGATGATTTTCCCCCCGCCGCGCTTTTCCATCTCCCGCGCTGCAGCCTGAGACAGGAAGAACAGCGACTTCAGATTGACGTTGATGACGTCGTCCCAGTCCTTCTCAGAAAACTTCAGCATATCCTCCCGCCGGATGATGCCCGCGTTGTTCACCAGAATGTCCAGCCGCCCGAACTCCCTGACGGCCGTCTCCACCAGCGCGGGGATGCGCTCCTGGGAGGTCATGTCGATGTCGAAGTACAGGAAGCGGCGGCCCAGCGCTGTGACGGAGCGCTCCAGCTCCGGCATTTTTGCGTGCCCTGCTCCCACGATGTCGCAGCCGGCCTCGGCCAGGCCCTCCGCGATTCCAAACCCAAGGCCCGTACGCGCTCCCGTGACGATAGCGACCTTTCCTGTGATGTCAAACAGACTCATCGTTAAGCACTCTCCTTAAAAAGGGTTTCATTGTTCCATTAACTTGGATTATAATAACACAGTACCGGGGATCTCATGCTCCGGGAAGAGTCAAATATTTCATGGCTTTCAGGGGAGCCCCCTTCTGAAGGTCACAGGTTGCGTGCCCTGCGCCAGTATGCCTGTAAGCTGCGCGCTGCTTCTGATTTGCCTGTTCCGTGAGCTGGCGGCGGAAATTTGCGGGCTGAGAAAATAATCAAGGAGGTAATCTTGTTATGGATATTCGTTATTCCTGCAATCCCCAGGATATGAAGCGCTACACGACCGATGAGCTTCGCCGGGAGTTCCTCATCACCGGCCTCTACCGGCCCGATGAGGTGACAGCTGTTTACAGCCACGTGGACCGCATGGTCACGCTGGGCTGCATGCCGGTGAAGGAGTCGGTTTCTATCGACAAGGGCATCGACGTGTGGTCCAACTTTGGAACGCATTTCTTTCTGGAGCGCAGGGAGATTGGCATCTTCAACATCGGCGGGACGGGGAGCATCACAGTGGATGGAACCCGCTACACGCTGGGCTATAAGGACTGCCTTTACATCACCCGCGGCGCGAAAGAAGTCCTTTTCGCCAGCGATGACGGGGGAAAGCCCGCGAAGTTCTACATGGTCTCCGCTCCGGCCCACAAGAGCTTTGAGACGAAGCTGCTGAAAATTGCGGATGCGGCCAAGAAGCCCTGCGGTGAGGCGGAGAAGTCCAACAAGCGCGTCATTAACCAGTTTATCCACCCCGCTGTGCTGCCCACCTGCCAGCTCTCTATGGGCATGACCGTCCTGGAGCCCGGCAGCGTGTGGAACACCATGCCCGCCCACACCCATGAGCGCCGCATGGAGGTGTATATGTACTTTGAGGTTCCGGAGGACCAGGCGGTATTCCATATGATGGGACAGGGCCAGGAAACCCGCCACATCGTCATGAAGAACGAGGAGGCCGTTATCTCCCCCTCCTGGTCCATTCACGCCGGGGCAGGCACGGCCAGCTACACGTTTATCTGGGCCATGGGCGGCGAGAACCAGGAGTTCGACGACATGGACGTTATCCCCACGCCGGAGCTGAAGTAACGCGCGGGGCTGAACGAAAAATTATCCCCATGGCCTCTGTGCCGTGGGGATTTTTTTGATTTGCGCTGGGGCAGGCCCATTTTGCTCCACGATTCTGAACTTGTGCTTTCTCTGGCCTGCGGGCCAGAATAATAGGGCAGGCCCTGACCCTTTAGAGCGTCTGGATTTTTTTCATCATAATCTGATCTGCCGCGCCCTCCGTTGTTATTCAGAAAAATTCCGGAGCCCGAAGGCTCCGGAATTTTTTGTTCATGTTTCTTATTTTTCCTCTGACAGCTCCGACTTTTCAGCCGTCCCGGGGTTCCTGCGGAACTCCTCAATGCGGTTGAGCTTCTGTTCGAAGCGCCAGGCCCGGATTTCCTGCTGCAGACTGCCGATTTTGCCGTGCAGTTCAAGGGCTTTTTCCCGGTTCAGCGGTTTCCGGGAGAGGATGTCCTCCAGATCAATACGGAGCTTTGCGGCCTCTGACACCTTGGTGCGGATTTCCTGCGGCATATCCTGGGAGAAGAGGCTGCGGTGCTGAAAACGTTCTCCGGGCATTCCACGGTTCTCGGATTCAAAGGCCGGGCATCTGTCGCGCCCAAACCCCATACCGCAGGGGCCGAATCCGCGCATGGAGCGGAAGGGAGCGGAGTGCTGCCCAAAGAATCGGCCGCCCTGTCCCCGGAAGGCGGGAGCGGAGTCCTGTCCAAACCCCATACCGCAGGGGCCGAATCCGCGCATGGAGCGGAAAGGAGCGGAGTGCTGCCCAAAGAATCGGCCGCCCTGTCCCCGGAAGGCGGGAGCGGAGTCCTGTCCAAACCCCATACCGCAGGGGCCGAATCCGCGCATGGAGCGGAA
>JAILIX010000062.1 GCA_024695065.1 Fretibacterium sp.
CGGCCAGAACCTGTCCGCCGAGGAGAACCGGAAGCGCGACCTTGCCCGTCAGAATTTCTCAAAAAAGCTCACCGTCCGCGCCATTATCACCACCGGCGGGGCGGAGGAGGGCTTTATCTTTATGGATATTGACACTCTGGACGAGCTGATTGGCGACACCTTCCGGGCCGATGTGGCAGAGTGCAGCGTGGTGGCGGACGCGGAGGAAATGTCCGCGCTGTCCTCCAGACTGGCGGCCCGTGTGCCCGGGGTTCAGCCCCGGGCTGTCCGGCGCCTGACGCAGTCTCAGGACATCGTGCTGAGCAAGCTTCAGGCCCTCGTCCTGCTGGTGACAGCCGTGGTCCTCATCATCACAATGATCTCCGTCTACACAACCATGATGGCGATGGTGGCGGAGCGCCGGCGGGAGATTGCGCTGAAGAAGGCGCTGGGCGCGGAGAACCGGCTCGTCATGGGCGAGCTGCTGGGGGAGGGCGTGCTGCTGGGCATCACCGGCGGGGCGCTGGGGGCCCTGCTGGGCTTTGAGTTCGCCCAGAGGGTGAGCCTCAACGTCTTTGGACGCGCCATCCATTTCTGGTGGCCCATTGTGCCCATCACCCTCGTCGTGTTCACCGCCGTCACTGTGCTGGCCTCCATCCTTCCGGTGCGGAAGGTTATGGACATTCATCCGGCCATCGTCCTCAAGGGAGAATAAAATATGAGCGATACCATCCTTGAATTAAAGAACGTTTCAAAAATTTACGGTTCTCTGCGGGCCCTGTCCGGCATCAATCTGAAGGTGAACGCAGGGGAATGGCTCTCCATCATGGGGCCCTCCGGCTCCGGCAAGACCACCATGATCAACATCATCGGCTGCATGGACACCCCCTCGGAGGGCGGCGTCATTCTGGACGGCGTGGACATCAGCCGTGAAAACGCCGCCAGCCTCACCCGCATCCGGCGGGACAAGATCGGCCTTATCTTCCAGCAGTTCCACCTCATCAGCTACCTCACCGCCGTGGAGAACGTCATGGTGGCGCAGTACTACCACAGCATGCCGGACGAGGCGGAGGCGCTGGAGGCGCTGGAGAAAGTGGGGCTGCAGGACAGGGCGCGGCATCTGCCGGCGCAGCTCTCCGGCGGGGAACAGCAGCGGGTCTGCATCGCACGGGCGCTCATCAACTCGCCCCAGATTCTGCTGGGCGACGAGCCCACGGGCAACCTGGACGAGGAGAACGAGGGCATTGTGGTTGATATCTTCCGCCGCCTGCACAACGAGGGCGTGACGATTGTCGTGGTGACCCACGACCCGGAGGTGGGCGACGTGGCCCAGAGGAAGATTATTCTGGAACATGGCAGAATTGTGAATGACATCGACCAGAGCGCGACCTTCGGCCAGCCGCTGAACCTGCACCAGTCGTAACTCTGCCGGACCCGACTCAGCGCCACAGCAGACAGAAAGCGGGGGGTTGTTCGCTCATCAGGGCGGACGTGCCTCCCCGCTTTAACCGCGGGCGCGACGGCTGTCAGGCGGACAGGCTTTTCCTCACAATCCTGTCGCCTGCAAAGCCTGGTCAAGATCCCGGATGATGTCCTCAGGCTCCTCCAGCCCCACGCTGAAGCGGATGAAGCCCTTCCGGAATTTTTCAGGATACAGGCTGATCCGCTCATCGTAACTGGGCTGAGGGAAGATCAGACTTTCATCGTGCCCGAGGGATACCGCGAAGGCCACGACCTTCAGGGCTGCGCAGAACCGCTCCACGGCCTTGTCATCTGCGTTGAGACCAAAAGCAATCACTCCGCCGCAGCCGTTCTTCATCTGCCGCCGGGCCAGCTCATAGCCGGGGTGGCTCCTGAGCCCGGGGTAGGAGACAAAGGTGACATTCTTCCTCGTCTCAAGCCACTCTGCGATTTTTTGCGTGGATTCGTTGATCCGACGCATCCGGAGGGGAAACGTCACGGACCCGCGCATGATCTGCCAGGCGTTAAACGGGCTGATCACAGCCCCGACATTGACCTGAGCTTCATAGCGGATGCGGTCCATCGTCTCAAGATCGTTGGACAGGATAGCTCCGCCCTGAGCGTCCCCGTGGCCATTGATGAACTTTGTCAGCGAATCCACCACAAAGTCCGCTCCAAGATCCAGCGGTTTCTGGTTGAGGGGGGAGGCAAAGGTGTTGTCCACGGAAAGGATGGCTCCGTTCTCATGGGCAATTTTAGCGATTTCCGCGATATCGGCCACGCCCACGGTGGGATTATCCGGCGTTTCGATATGGACCAGTCTTGTTCCCGGGGTGATGGCAGCCTTGACCGCCTCCAGGTCTGTCATATCCGTCATCACGGTATCTACGCCAAATTTGCGGTTAAACAGCTCATGGAACATCCGGTAAACCGCCATGTAGCTGACCCTGGGATACACCACTCTGTCCCCGGATTTAAGCAGCGTCCAGAAGAGAGCGTGAAGCGCGCCGACGCCGCTTGCCAGGACAATGGCGTCATCCGCCCCGTAAAGAGCGGCTGTTTTCTCCTCAAGCCAGTGCTGATTGGGATTTCCGTTTCGGGAATACATCAAAAGGTCTGTGGACGAATAGTTGACCTTTGACAGATCATCCGGCAGCTTGAAGCTGTTCGCCATGTGAAGAGGACGCCTGACCGCGCCGGTCCCCTCGTCATAGCCTGTTCCCGTATGAATCGCCTGTGTGCCGATTCCATAGTCACTGAATTTATTCTCTTTCTTTGCCATTTGACACTCTCCTCTTTAATGCATTATTTAATGCATTCCGGCGGACAATCACTCTCCCCCTGAGGACAGAGCCTTATCCACAGAGATAATACCCGAACGACCAGCTTTTCCGGAATCCGTACAACACAGGAATATCCATGAACCAGGACAGAAACCCCTGCGTTCGCCCCTGCAGCCGGTCTCCGGTCTTTCTTATTATACATAATAAGGGGGGACGGATAACCGTCTCCCCCCGCGCGCTCCGCCCCGG
>JAILIX010000131.1 GCA_024695065.1 Fretibacterium sp.
GTACACGCTCTTCAGCATGTGTTTGTTGCCCGTCTTGATGAGGTAGGCCACGATGGCCACGATGACCAGAATTGCCTCCAGCCCCTCGCGCACCAGCAGGCCAAACGCCACCACAAAGGTCAGCCATTCGGGGCTTGCCGCAGCTTTCTTAGGCGCTGCGGGCGCCGCCGGCTTCTCCTCAGCTGCCGGGGCCGCGGGCTGCGCGGGAGCCCCCGCGAAGGAGGGACGCGTCCTGCCGGTGTCGGCATAGAGCCTCTCGCCCATGCTGTCCGGGTCTGTGATCTCAATCTCGCCGTCCAGCACCATGGCGTCCTTGTAGACCTTGATCTTCAGGTCCTCCACCTGCTGAATCAGATCCGGCTTCCCCTTCTGATTGTTGCCCAGAAGGACGTGCTTGATGTCGCTGAACTCCGCCTCGATGTGGTTGACACGCTCGGCGGAGATGGCGTACATCACTGTCCGCTCAAAGCCCTGAACCTCGTAGTAGCCAAAGTAGGCGTCGTTGACGTGCTTATAGGCGTCCTCGAATTTGTCCGCCTCAATGTCCTGCTGCGCCGCTTCAAATTCCAGCGCCATATCTGCGGCGACAGCCTTCCAGTCCGCGTATTTTTTCTTTTTCTTCGCGGCTTCCGCGTCCGGCACTGCCGACAGCGCCAGCAGAAAGACCCCCAGCATCAGGACCGAAACGATTTTTTTAGAAAGGGTGAACATCGTATCCTCCTTGTTGGGCAGGATATCTGCCCTCATCCCGGAAAAAGGCTCCGTCCGGTTTTTGAATTAGCGGCGGCTAACATCAGGGCTCAAAAAAATTGGTTAGCAACCCCTAACCAAACATCAGTATAGTTAGCCTTTGCTTACTTGTCAAGAGAGTTTTTTCCCGGCAGGGGAGACGGGCCTGCAGGCTGAAAAGCCCGGCGAATTCCGCCGGGCCTGAAGCGCAGATTCTTTTTTCCTGAATTACCCCGCCAGTTTGGCGCCCAGCGCGGAGCACTCGGCCAGCGCCGCAACGTCCGGCTCCAGATGCGCCTTCACGCTGCCGGCCAGGTCGGCGCCGCCGGTCTTCACGCGGTCCTCCCAGGTTCTCAGCCATTCGCCGTCGCCCCAGTCGTAGGAGCCGAAGACGGCCACTTTTTTGCCCGCCAGTTTGGGCAGAGCGGAGGAGAAGAACGGCTCCATCTCGCCTTCCTCGATGACCTCAGCTCCCATGGCCGGGGACCCGAACGCCACCGCGTCAAAACCCGCGAGCTCGTCCACCGACGCGCCGGAGACGTTTTTGCACTCCACCTCTGCGCCCTTGTCTTTGGCGCCCTTGGCGACGGCCTCTGCCATTTTCTCCGTGTTGCCGCTGCCGGACCAGAAAACCACCATAACTTTAGCCATATTGTTGACCTCCTCTAAATTTGCGGGTTCACCGGCGTCTGCCGCCGACCCGTTTTCATCAGTGAACGCGCCGCGTCGCACTCGGCCCTCCAGTAGCTCCGGAAGGCGCGCCGCGCTTTCCGGACGTTGCCATACACCTTCCAGTAGCCGGTGATATGGCGCTTTGCTTCCCGGTGCTCCATGAAGCCCCGCACGTCCTCCGGGGGATATCCCAGGAAGAGCCCGATCTCATGGGGAAAGTCCGGATGATAACGGCTGCGGAGATGTTCAAGGCACCTGTCCAGATCCGGCAGGGGATAGCCAAGGGGGGTCAGAATGCTGACGGCGGCCTCGTCCTTCAGCGCCCGTTCCAGAATATCCCGCCGGTAGAGCATCACAAGAGCGTTCTGAGAGGGAATGTCCCTGTTCAGCAAAATCCACTCCATGCCGAGGGGGGCCAGCCACTCCGGCGCCCTGGCGTTCCAGAGGGAGCGGACATCCTCGCCGCCGCGCTGAAGGTTAATCAGCGTGGCAGCCTTCAGTCCTTTTATTGTGGGAGCCCCGAAGCAGAACAGAAGGCCCCGCACATATTCCTCCAGGTCCGCGCCGCGGAGGAATTCCATGAAACTGCGGATGACCGCTCCCTCTGTGAGGCTCATTTCTCTGCCAGCACTGTGATCCACGGCAGGGATGGGTGGTGTTCGCACCTGACTTTGGAGAAGCCGGCGCCCTTCAGCGCCTCCATGATCTCCTCCTGTGTGTACACCTTCATCCCGTCGATGATCTTTTCAAATTTACGCCCCACGGGGTCTGTGCCGCCCGTCTCGTTGGCAATGAGGAATCTCCCGCCGGGCCTCAGGATCCGCGCAACCTCTGTGAAGCATTCCTTCAGCCCCGGCCAGAAGTAGATGGTCTCAAACGCCGTGGCGATGTCGAACTGCGCTGCTTCAAAGGGAAGAGAGGTTACGTTGCCTTCCAGCACCACACACCGCCCGGCGCTGATGGCGTCCTTGTTGAGTTCGCTTGTCCTGGCCACGGAGAGCGGGGAATAATCGACAGCCGTGACCCTGGCAGAGGGGTATTTCCGCAGCAGAACCGCCGCGTTTCTTCCGCCGCCACAGCCCAGATCCACGACACCGGAGGGAGTGAGTCCGTCCAGATAACTCATTGCCCAGTCCGCTCCTTTGGCATGGCCGAAGTTCATGCCCTTCAAAATAATCTTTCCCAGAAAGCCCTCCGGCTTCCGTGTCTGATTGAGGAACTTTTTAAGCAACCCCATGGTAATACCCGCTTTCAGTGTCAGAATCCTGAGATTTCTGCCTGAGAGCCCTCAGGACCCGTATTAAGTTAGCAAAGGCTAACTGATGGTCATTGAAACAGGCTTTTTCAGAAACAGGGGATTTATCTGTTTCACAGAAACAGCTTCTCTCGTTCTCAACAAGTGAGGGAGGGGGACCTTGATGAGACGCGTTTCCGAAAAAGCCTGACGGTTAGCATCGCCTAACCGATACACAGTATAGTTAGCGATGGCTAACTTGTCAAGGGGTTTTTTCGGCAGAAGGGGGGCAAGTGCATCCGCAGGGGGACCCGCAAGGGTATCCGATTTGAAAAAACTCTCTGATATGGTAGACTTTAGGTAACTGGCGATGAAATGGAGATAGGATTATGCCGATGCAGGAATCAGGAGAGATGTATCTGGAGACAATACATATTCTTTCCCGCAGGTCTCCGAATGTCCGGGCTATTGATGTTTGCGACTATATGGGGTATTCCAGGCCGTCGGTGAGCCGGGCTGTGGGGCTGCTCAAGAGGGAAGGGTTTGCCGTCACGGACGAGCATGGGCACATCAGCCTGACTCCGGCAGGGGAGGAGAAGGCGAAACATATCTATGAGCGCCACACCCTGCTCACGAGGCTGTTCATCAATCTCGGGGTGGATGAGAAAACCGCGGCGGATGACGCCTGCCGGATTGAGCACTACATGAGCGACAAGACCTTTGACGCCATCAAGGCTTATGTGGCAAGAAACGGTTCTCCGGATGGAAAAGCGGACTGAGCCGGCAGGGGGCGGGCGCCCCGTGGGGGAGGCGGGGCTGAGTTCCGCGGGCGTTTGACAGGGCGGCGTTTTATGCTATATTAATCACGTGTTTGTTCCGCGCGCCTGTAGCTCAGTGGATAGAGCGACTGCCTCCTAAGCCGTAGGTCGGGTGTTCGAATCGCCCCAGGCGCGCCATAAGACCGATAAATCAACGCCGGAAGATGTCCCGCTGCGGGGGCTTCCGGCGCTTTTTTATTCTCCCGCAAAGGAAGCCTTTATCTGCTTCAGAAACCTTTCCGCGATGGGGGTGAAGCTCTGATACTTATTCCAGATCAGAAATATCTTCATTGGCAGATGCGGGCAGAGCGGCCGGAAGACCAGTCCGCTTTCCGGCGAGGTGTCGACCAGGCTGTTCAGTGTGAGCAGGATCCCCAGCCCCTCTCTGGCAAACAGGGACCCGTTGTAGGCAAGGCGGAAAGAGCCTTCAAGGCGCAACTGAGAAAACCTGTTCTCCGCCCAGGGGCGGATATCATTTTCCCAGCTTTGAGGCGACGTGAACAGCGGCAGCCCCGCGAGGTCCTCTGCCGTGACACAGTCCTTCTCCGCCAGTTTTGAATCGGCGGGGAAAACCGCCCCGAAATAATCCGCCTCCGGGAACGGGATGCAGAGGTATTTCCTTTCGTCCGGTATTTCAAAGATTGCAGCGAAATCCAGAAGCCCCTTGTCCAGCTTTTCCGTGACCTGCTCCGTGTCGCCGCTGATGATGTGGTAGCGGATATCCGGGTATATTTTCCTGAATTCCCGAATCTCCCGGGCAAGATGGCGGATCTGCCAGGACTCCGCAAGCCCGAAGTAAAGATCCCCGCCTGTGATATCGTCCAGGGAAAGAAACTCCTGCCCGATTTTGTCGGCCATGGACACCAGGTCTTCCGCCCGTTTCCGGAGAAGCACGCCTTCCTCTGTCAGGGCAATGCTGAAGCTGTGCCGGGTAAAAAGCTTCCTGCCAAGCTCAGCCTCAAGGGCTTTCAGCGCCCTGGACAGCGTGGGCTGTGTGACGTGCAAAAGCTCTGCGGCGCGGGACATATTCTCTTCTCTGGCCATGGCCAGAAAATATCGGAGTGTGCGGATCTCCATGCCTTGCCCCCGGAATCTCCTTTCGATATTCTGAATATGAATATCACGATATGCATTATAACCATTAGCGAAGCCTTCGTAAAGTCCCTATAATGGGCTTGCAACAGGATGAAGGAGCTTCACGAGAGCCTGCGTAAAGCGGACTGCCTGGATTTCCTGCTGCGGCAGACAGTGAAAGCGCACCGATAATCGTAAGCAATAAAAATCCTGAGTGATTAAAGGAGATAAGGACCATGATCAGAAAAGAAGAACTGGCACTCACACAAGAATGGGATAAGACCTTCCCCAAAAGCGAAAAAACCGATCACAGCAAGGTGACCTTTGTGAACCGCTACGGCATCACGCTGGCAGCCGATATGTACGTTCCCAGGCAGGCGGAGGGAAAGCTGCCGGCCATCGCGGTCTGCGGGCCCTTTGGCGCCGTCAAGGAGCAGTGCTCCGGCCTTTACGCCCAGACGATGGCCGGGAGGGGCTTTCTGACGATTGCCTTCGACCCCTCCTTTACCGGCGAGAGCGGCGGAAATGTGCGGTACATGGCCTCCCCCGATATCAACACAGAGGATTTCATGGCAGCGGTGGACTTCCTCTCTCTTCATGAAAAGGCAGACCCGGAGCGCATCGGCATCATCGGCATCTGTGGCTGGGGGGGCATGGCCATCAACGCGGCGGCGCTGGATACCCGGATCAGGGCGACCGTTGCCTCAACCATGTACGACATGACCCGCGTCAGCGCCAGGGGGTATTTCGACGCAGCGGACAATGAGGAAGCCCGTTATCAGGCAAAAGCAGCCCTGTGCGCCCAGAGGCTCGCGGACCTGAGGGCCGGGGAATATAAGCCCGGCGGCGGTGTGGTTGATCCCCTGCCGGACGACGCGCCTTTCTTCGTAAAAGATTATTACGACTACTACAAGACCGGATGCGGCTATCACCCCCGTTCCCTCAACTCCAACGGTGGCTGGAACGTCATCGGCTGCGAGAGCTTTGTTAATCAGCCGATCCTTCAGTACAGCAATGAGATCCGCAGCGCGGTGCTGCTGATTCACGGCGAGAAAGCTCATTCATGCTATTTCAGCCGGGATGCCTATGCCAATATGGTTAAAGACAGCAAGTATGCGGACAATAAGGAACTGATGATCATTCCGGATGCCGTTCACACCGATCTCTATGATGGCGGCGGAAAGGACGCAATCCCGTTTGACAGGCTGGATGCATTTTTCACCGAGTATCTTCAGTAAAGGAGAACCGTATGAGCAGCGTACTTGTTATTTCCACCAGCCTCCGGGCGAAAAGCAATTCGGACATCCTGACAGAGAGCCTGATCAAAGGCGCTCAGGACGCAGGACATGAAGTCGAACATATCAGCCTGAAGGGTAAGGAACTGAAATTCTGCATTGGCTGTCTTGTCTGCCAGAAGACACAAAAATGTGTACTGAAAGATGATGCGGTCTGGATCGCCGAAAAGGTCAAAAACGCGGATACCCTCGTGTTTGCCACACCGATCTACTACTATGAAATGAGCGGCCAGATGAAGACTCTGCTGGACCGTTTGAATCCTCTGTATCCCTCGGATTACAGATTCCGTAAAGTCTATATGTTGATGACAGCCACGGAAGATGAAGACTATGTGCCTGAAAAAGCCATAAGCGGCCTGCAGGGCTGGGTCGATTGTTTTGAA
>JAILIX010000053.1 GCA_024695065.1 Fretibacterium sp.
GTCATCGTTGCCGCCGTCATCATCGCCGCCGCCGAAGTCTTCGGCGCCCTTCATCTCAAGGGAATCCAGGATAGCCGCCAGCTCATCCGCGGTTTCATCTGTCCCGGTTACGCTCAGCATAAGATAATAATCCCCGACCTCAGAGACAAAGACCTGGGTGCTGTCATCATTGGCCGAGAAACTGTAATCGCCGTCCTCATCTATTTCAGGCGGGTTCCCGCTGTATTTTCTGGAGGCCTCCTCGGCGATGTCCTTCAGGGAACGGCCCCCCATTGAGTCTATGGTGATGATGATCGAGGCGGATTTGTCCGCCTTGCGAACCCGCACTGAGGCATCCTTCCGGGCGACTTTCCACCCCTTGGGAACATCCAGAGAAAAATACTTAAACTCCCGCACCTTGCCGAAGGCGGCCCCACGGCAGCCTGTCTGAGAAGGGAAGGGCAGGAACTCCAGTCCGGCTGCAAGCAGCAACCCCAGTACAGCGGTGCACAAAAACTGCTTTTTCATCAAAAAGTCCCCCTTTGCTTAAAAAACTTTACATATATTATACAGGCATGATATCAGCAGCCTGTTTCGAGGCACAGAGGCGGCGTTCATCAGAACCGTCAAAAGCCGGTCAGGGCCCCTCCGTCCAGAAAAATACAGTTTGGGGTTGATTAACCCCTTCTATGGACTCCTTTCAAAAAACTCCACGCTGCATATCGGCAACAGCGTGGAGTTCTCTCAGCGAAAAAATGGAATCCGCAGAGGAGCAATACCCCCCGCTCTGTATCCTGGCGACAGTCCTCTGAATGGCTTCACCACCCGCCCGTACCGCGGTGCACAGGGACTCTGCCGTTTTTCAAAGTCTCTCACCGTCAGCAGCCTCATGCCTTTTGACGCAAAGCTGTCAAAGCCTTACCGCTTCTGTCAGAAAATAGTATATTTTCCCCGTGTTGTCAATCGGGGGTTACCATGACTGCCGCTGCCCTGAGGAAAGAATGCCGGCAGGGATGGTGTGCCCGGGACACGGCGCCGCGGCTGCGGAACAAAAAAAGGAAAGATGTGTTAAAATTATGTCTGCGCTTTCCGGAGCTGCTGTTCCGGACGCGCTGTTTTTTTATTTTTTGTCAGGGAAGAAGGCTTCTTTGTTCTGCTATGGTTCTTTTACTGTCAACGGCTTTCGCTTTGTTTGTAGGTCTTATGATGACACGTGCTTTCAAGTATCTTCACCTGAACTTTCCCGATGTGACCGCGTATCTTATCGCAGGTGTTGCCGTCGGGCCCTACGCACTGGGGCATATCCTGCCGTCCTTTGGCTTTTCCTCGATGGACGAGCTTGCTCAGGTCAATATCCTCTGCCGGATAGCCCTTGGCTTTATCGCCTTTGACATCGGCAATGAATTCCGCCTCGCGCAGCTCCGCCAGATGGGGAGAGATGCGACGGTCATCGGCATCTTTCAGTCCGTTATGGCCGCTGTTGTGACGGGAGGCGCGATGATTGCCCTCTGCCTTGCTGTGGGGCAGGATGTTCTGCCCCTTCCGGCTGCCATTATTCTTGGGGCGGTTGCGTCGGCTACGGCTCCGGCCGCAACCCTGATGGTCGTGCGCCAGTTTAAGGCAAAGGGGCCGGTCACCAATCTGCTGCTCCCCATTGTGGCCCTGGACGACGCTGCGGGGCTGGTGATCTTCGCGGTGGCGATGGGCATCGCTCAGGCTCTCAATGGAGGTCAGATCGACGCTTCCTCAGTCATCTTCCATCCCATGCTGGAGATCGCCGGGTCCCTTATGCTGGGGGCGGTGATGGGCTCGCTGCTGTCATGGCTGGAGAAGATGTTCTTCTCAAACACAAACCGCCACGCCATGACGGTGGCCTTTGTCCTGATGACAATAGCCCTCGCTGCGCGCCTTGGCCTGTCGACGCTGCTGGTCTGCATGATGCTGGGCACCGCATTCTGCAACCTGAGCGAGTATTCGGTCGATATCATGCGCCGCTCGGAGCAGTGGTCCGCGCCTCTGTACGCTGTCTTCTTTGTGCTGTCCGGCGCTCAGCTGGAGCTGGGGGTTTTTTGCTATCCGGTCGTTGTGATGATCGGGATTGTGTATATCGCGGCTCGTTGTTTGGGGAAATACTTCGGCGCGAAGTGGAGCAGCGGCTTTCTTGACTGTGATCCGGTGGTCAGGAAATATCTGGGGATAACGCTGTTCCCGCAGGCCGGCGTTGCGCTGGGAATGGCGATCAGCGCGCAGTCGCTTGGCGCGGAGGTGGGAGCAATAGTACAGAACATTGTCCTGTTCAGCGTCTTTATCTACGAACTTGTGGGGCCGATGCTCACGAAAGCGGCTCTTTCCGACGCCGGGGAGATAAGCCCGGCCTTCTCAGAGACGCAGTATCGTTCCCGCTTTGAGCGCAAACACAAACGATGATGCCGGCGCTGCGGACACGCATCCCGGGATTATGAGGCGTCAATCCCGCTGCATCCGGCAGCGGGATTCGCTATAATAACAGTGTTAAGTCTCTCTGAGAGGAGTGTTGCGTTATGGATTTTTCTGAATTGGCGAAAGCGCGGTATTCGTGCCGCAAGTTCTCCGGCCGGGCGGTTGAGAAGGACAGGCTGGACAGGATTATCGAGGCTGCCATCGCGGCTCCGACGGCGAAGAACCTTCAGCCCTGGAAACTGTGGGTTCTCCAGAGCGATGAGGCGATGGCAAAGGTAAAGGAAGTCACAGCCTGCCATTTTGGAGCGCCGGTTGTCCTTGCGCTGGGCGGATGTGCCAGAGACGCCTGGGTTCGCCCCTTCGACCAGCGCAACTTCGAGGACGTGGACGCGGCCATCGTGGGGACGCATATCCTCATGGCAGTGCAGGACATGGGGCTGGGGTCGACCTGGGTGGGCTTCTTCGACGAGCCGAAGATGAAGAAGCTGTTCCCGGAGATGGCGGAGTATGACCTTGTGGCCCTGTTCCCCATTGGCTACCCCGCGGACGATGCGGTCCCTGCGGACCGGCACAGCCAGAGAAAGGCGAGAGAGGAACTTGTCTGCTGCCTCTGATGCGGGCAAAAAGAACTCCCTTGTCCGCGCTTTTGTGGCTGTCCCTGTTCCTGACCCAGCGGCCGTCGAACTGGAGCGTTTCCTTGGGATCCTGAGGCCGGCCGCGCCACTCCGTTGGGTGACACGGGCGCAGTTCCACATCACGCTGCGCTTTCTGGGAGAGCAGACGCGGGAGACGATCGACCGGGTGAAAGAGGTCCTTGCGCCGTTGCGTTTCGATCCTTTTGAGATTGAGCTTTCCTGTGCGGGGGCATTCCCCAATAAAGGACGTCCCCGCGTCCTCTGGCTTTCGGGCCGGCAGGGCAGGGAAGAACTGACAGCCCTGGCGGAAAACGTGAACAGCGCGATCAACGCGGCAGGACTTCCTCCTGAGGAACGTCCCTTTAAGCCTCACCTGACCCTTGCCCGCTCAGATGGGACGCCGCTGCCTTCGGCATTGATGAAAGCGCTGGAGAATCCCCCGGCGCTTGCCTGGCGCTGTGAGGGGTTTGAACTTATGCGCAGCCGCCTCACACCGCAGGGAGCGGTTTACTCGAGGATTCCCCTGTCCTGACGCTGGAACCTGACCGCCGCCTGAGGGAGTGTCTCCCGGATGAGCTCAGGAGCGGCGGCCAGAACGTTGAAGTGGGTTTCCTACCGGGGCTGACTGACCCCGGTCCCGGAAAGCAGATAAGCCTCTAAAAGCTGCAGGGACGCTTTTACAGAATCCCGGTGTGTGCGCTCATAGTTATGCGTTGCCTCAGCGGCGGGGCCGAAACACAGAGCGCGTATGTCCTTTCCGCTCCGCACGCAGGTTGAGGCGTCTGAGCCGTAGTTTTGGTAAGCGTCAATCCGGTAGGGAATATTCTCCGCCTCCGCCAGGGCTTTGAGCCGGCGGACGCCGTCCCGGTCGTAGGGCATAATCCCATCCCGCGACAGGATGGTTGCGGCATGTTCGCTGGATGAGCATCCCTCCGAAACAACGCCGATGTCTATAGCGGCAATCTCTGCGGCCGCTGGCGGAATGGCGGGCGTTCCGTGCCCGATTTCCTCATAGTTGCTGAAGTAGAAATGCGTTGTATTGGGCAGGGCCGTGCCCTTTTCCTTCAGCACCTTTACAGCCGTCAGCACGAGAGCTGCGCCGAGCTTGTCGTCCAGAAAACGGGATTTGATGAAGCCGGTATCCGTGACTTCGCTTCTGGGGTCGAAGGAAACAATGTCGCCCGGATGGATTCCCAGGGCCTCTGTTGATTCGCGCGAGTCTGTCAGGACATCCAGCCGCACCTCCACATTGTCCAGGGTATGGGCCTCGTTGTGGGCCTCCGGGGGAAATGCGTGGCGCGCTGCCTTGTCCGGCAGCAGCGTTCCCCGATACTCCTGGCCATCCAGTGTGTGAACGGTGCAGTTCTCCCCCTCAAAGCTCCGCCAGTCAAAGCCGCCGATGGGGTAAAGCCGGAGCCGCCCGTTTTTCCGGATATACCGCACCACGGCCCCCAGGGTGTCCACGTGGGCCGTCACAACCCGCTGGCGCTGATTGTCCTGTCCCTCCCAGACGGCGATGACAGCTCCTTTATGGGTCCTTGTGCAGGGGAGTCCGCAGGACGCAAGCTCACTCTCTACCCGTTTTAAAACCCTTTCGCAGTCCCCGGATACGGAGGGGACTGCCAAAAGTTCAAGCGTCAGCTGAATGACGCGGTCAGTCAACACATCCATTATTGGTCTGATTCCTCTTTTCTTTCCTGCCTTGCCTGTCTTGGAGGGAGTGCCGGCTTCCGGATTAAAGCTCAGGGGGGAAGAGCCCCCCGAACCCCCCGTTGAAGCTCAGGGGCCCGCGGAGCGGGTTTCCCACAAAGTGGGCTTCCCAGCGGCCCAGCGAGAAAGGCCCCCCGCCCCCCCGGATTCAAGCCCAGCGGCCCACAAAGTGGGTTTCCCAGCGGCCCACAAAGTGGGTTTCCGGATTGAAACTCAGGGGGCAAATACCCCCCTGAAACCCCCGGCGGCCCGCTCATGGAAAAATATCGCTGCAGCGTTTCGGAATCCGGAGGATCCGCCTTTATTATATCTGTCCCCTCATGTTCAATATGGTGATCCCCGAGCTGTTTCAGGGCTTTCCTGCAGGTTGAACATTTGCTGTAACAGTACACTCT
>JAILIX010000060.1 GCA_024695065.1 Fretibacterium sp.
TCCGGCTTATGCCGCGTCCTCAAAAACCTCCGGATGCTCCCGCGGATTAACGAGGAACTGATACAGATTCACATCCTCTTTCCGGCAGTCCAGGATACGCAGCAGCGTGAACTGATGCAGGTACGCGCTGGCAGTAGAGGAGCTGTAATCCAGCGTCGCCACGACCATCTCCAGCGAGAAGGTTTCGTCCCCAAATGTTTCATACATCAGCTTTGCGCGTCTTTTCTGGCCTGTGTCGAGCATTTCAAAGCAGGGCTGGGCATCGCCGAGGATCAGGCAGCGATCCTTCGCTATCCTCCTCACAAAGCCCATCTGCTCCGCGAGCTTCATATCCTCTGCCCACCTGCTCTCGTCACCGGCTTCTTCGTAATCCTGGAGTGTGATATGTCCCCGGTTCAGATGGCTCAAAAGCATCGTCCCGATCCGTTTGTCCTTCATGGACTGGGAACCGTTGACAAGGTCATTCAGACTGCGAATCATCTCTGTGGAATAATCCGAATCGGAAAGCTCTCCGCAGCAGAAGGTGTACAAAGCATATGCGTCGGTTTTTCCAATCGTTTCTATGATTCCTTTTTCCCTGAGCTGGAAAATGACCTTGTTGACCTTCGTTGCGTCAAGATCTGCCATGGCTCTGATGTCTTTTACGGTGAATGTGTATTGTCCGGCATCCAGCCACCTGACCAGCGCCTTTGCGAATTCCGGCAAAGAAGTGCCCTGTCCGGATATTACTGTGTACAGTGCTTCCCTTGCTTTCCGCTCGCCGCTCCAGCGGTTATCACCTCCCTCCGGCGGCTGGATTTCCCCCTCGGAAGCGCCCTCATCCAGCAGGCTTACAAAGCCTTCCGCGGCAAGGCTGTCGGCAACGGGATCGTTGGATGCTTTTGCCTTCTGCCCTGAGCGTTTCGGCGGCGATTGTTCAGCCGCATTCTGTTCAGAGTGGCTGCGTTCCGGCACGGTCGGCGCTATCAGTGGCGTTCTCGCCATCTCAAGCCCCATCGACAGGTTTTCCGCTTCCGCGTTCAACTTCCGCTGACGCCTTTCGTCCACGGCCTGCGCCAGGAGGAGCAGATAATACTCCAGAAAGTAGGTCAGGTCGCCGCCGTTCTCCTTCCGCAGGATATTGGCGATGGCGTTGTAATACGGATAGCCGTTCTTCGCCACCAGCTCCGACAGGCTGATCTCGCCCAGGAAGGTGTATCCAAAGCGGACGAGAATCACGGTGGACAGAAGCCTTGCCAGCCGCTCGTTTCCCTCCGGGAACGGTCTGGCAGCCAGAATCCATGCGTGCGCCACGGCAGCCTTCATCAGGGGGTGAACCAGAGGATCGGCGAGATACGCGGTAAGCTCTTTCATGCGATCCGGAACACTGAGCGCCGTGGGCAGCTCATACGGCTCGCCCATCATGGACGGTATCTCGGTCCAGTCCGATGTCCGGTAGTCCTGCCCGCCGCCATCCATGTTCTGTGTAAGGATCAGCGTAAGCATTCGGATAAGCTCCTCATCAACCGGGTGATACAGATTGGAAGCGGCAAAGCTCAGTGCGCTGCGGTTGTTCACAATCATCTGCTCTTCCACATCCCGCGGCTCCTCACCGCTCTGCAGGAACTCCATGGCGGCCTGCATCGTCATCGGCGAGCCTTCCACATAGCTTGTGTAGAACACCTCCTCCAGCGGCGCGAGTATCGGCGGTCCATGGAATACGCTTTCGTCGCTTGCCATAAGCTCTTCCACAATTGTCTCGCTGGCGGAAACCATCCTGTCGGTGGTGACAAACCAGTAGGGGGAACCTGCGGGGCCATGAATGGGAAGCGTCGTGCTCTTCGCCCTTCTCCGGCTTTCGATCTCCTTCCAGAATTCGTCGGGATTCGTTCCCAGCGGTATGCGGGGAAGCATATCGCGCCGGGGTATGTAATGCCGGTCGAAATACTGGAGCAAGGTGTCTTTGTTCATTCAGTTCACCCCCGGCGTCGGTTATGCGGGGGCAACAGCGGCGCCCGGTGCTACCGCTATTGCCCTTGTGAGGTCAAAGAAGACTGCCTGATACTCCTGGATGGATTCTCCCACGCAGATTCTGGGCTGCTCCGTTTCCCACCCTGCAAGTTTCCGGATTCTCCGGAGCAGCTGTCTTCCGCCCAGCTCCACCTGCAGGACAGACCCGGAGGGGATCACGATGGCCTGACTGCTGTCCACCTCACAGGGGCGGAGCAGGAGGCGCTTCGCCTCGTCATTGAGCAGGATCTGCACCTGCCTGGGGTGGCCCAGGGCGTCGAGGATGCCTTCGTTCAGCATCATCGTTTCATCGTGAAAATTCATGGTCAGAAGAAGCTGATTGTTTCTGCTCGTCTGCTGATTCATGTCTGCTCCTCCGTTTCATACTGCCTCGCCTCTTCCGTCTCCGGCGGCATGGGACTATCGGGCGAATCCACCACAGCGTCGGTATAACCGTTTTCGAGATCCACCTGCGTGGACGCCATATGCTCATCCACGCTCATGCCGTAGCTGTTGTCCCACTCCTCCGGAAGGACTGCCTGCGGTCTGGGGATCTTGCCCGTTTTCGGATCGCGCTTCTGAGGCAGGAAGCACTCCACCGCCTTGAGGTCGAAGAGGTACATATCTTCGCCCTCGTAGTTGATTTTCATGCCCTGCATCTTATAGCGGTACAACGGGTCCCAGCCCATCATCTCGTACAGCTTCGTCGTAAAGAGCCTGCAGCTGATCTGCCTGCTCTTGCGCTTATCACCCTTGAGCACACACCAGCGGATGGCGTCCCTGGCGCCTTCGTTCACGGCGCGGATCAGAAGCCGCATCTCTGTGGGGTTGATCAGGAAGTGGATGTAGGTGGCATCCTCCAGCCTGCTGATGCATGAGTTGTTGAAGGTGATGCTCGTCCCGCGGATGGTCATGGCGGGGTCGAACTGGTGGGAGATGAATTCCCGCCTGACGACCTGATAGCCCTCAAAGCTGAAATTCGCCTGCAGCGCCAGCCTCTTGGCTTCGAGTTTTTCATCTCTGCTCAGGCCGCTGAGCCATTCCATCTGCTGAGAGGTATCGGGTATTCCGGAGCCCGGCTGCCCCTGACCTGGGGGCTGCGCCCTGTTGAAGGGACGCTGCTGGAAATACCCCTGTCCCGTTCGGTATCCCTGGCCCATCTGGTTCCAGGGCTGCATAGTGTCCATTGAAAAGCCTCCTTGTCTCCCGGTTCAAATTCCGGGTTATTTATTCTGATTGCTTTGCCCCATGAGGCAGCCTGGGTACCCGTTCCACCTCCTTTTCCTGCCTCTGGCGATCACGCCTCTTCTTCTCCGGCCACAGCTTCTCCACCAGGAAGCGGTCAAGCTCTTCGCAGATTGCGACCGCGCTGTCTACAAGGTCGC